>CAMWIG010000175.1 GCA_947174295.1 uncultured Alistipes sp.
GCGCTGCGCTCTACATGCTCTACGAAGGCGGCTACTTCTCGGCATGGTTCACGTCGTTCGTCGCGGCGCTCGTGGCGCTCATGACGCTGTCGATTCCCAACAAACTCGTTGTCACCGACCGCAGCGTCGAGATACGCTGTCTGTGCGACTTCACCGAGATACGCCGCGACGAGATAGCCTCGGTGCGCATCGTTCCGGCCGAGGAGATGCGCTGGCACATCCCGCTGTTCGGCGGCTGCGGGTTCTTCGGCTACTACGGCCATTTTCTCGACCTGCGGCAGTTCGAGCGTGTGCGCATATATGCCAGCGAATGGCGCAACTTCGTGGAGATAACCGACATCTACGACGAGAGCGTCATCGTCTCCTGCCGCCGCGCCGAGGAGCTCGTCGAGCAATTGACAATGAGCAATGAATAATGAGCAATGAGTAATTAGGAATTGATTGCCCTGCGGCCAAGGAAACAATTGCTCATTGCTAATTATTAATTACTAATTGCCTGTCCGCAAACGAAAAGGGCATCCTTTTGAAAGGATGCCCTTTTCGTTTGCGGATGGGATTTATGCTTCGAAGCCCTTGCCGATGGCGAGGAAATCCTCGGCTTTGAGAGCTGCGCCGCCAATCAGACCGCCGTCGACATCCTCCTTGGCGAAGATTTCGGCCGCGTTCGACGGCTTGCACGAACCGCCGTAGAGAATCGCGGTGTTCTCGGCCGCAGCGCCGAACTTCTCTGCGAGCACCTTGCGGATGTAGGCGTGAATCTCCTGTGCCTGCTCGGCCGTCGCGGTCTTGCCAGTACCGATGGCCCATACGGGCTCGTAGGCGATGACGAGCTTGGCGAACTGCTCCTCGGTGAGGTTGTAGACCACCTCCTCGATCTGGGCCTTCACCACGTCGAAGTGCTTTCCGGCCTCGCGCTCTTCGAGGTTCTCGCCCACGCAGTAAATCGGCGCGAGGTTGTTGGCGTAGGCCTGCTCCATCTTGCGGTTGAGCGTCTCGGAGGTCTCGCCGTAGTACTGGCGGCGCTCAGAGTGGCCCAGAATCACGTACTCGCAGCCGAGTGCGGCAATCATCGACGCCGCGACCTCGCCCGTGTAGGCTCCCTTGGCCTCGGCGGCGCAGTTCTGCGCACCTACGGCGATGCCCGAGCCCTTCAACGTCTCGACCACCTGCGACAGATGAGTGAACGGAGGACATACGATGAAGTTCACGCACTCGCAAACCGAGCTCTTGCCGGCTGCTACGCCCTTGGCGAGTTCTACTCCCTCAGCAGGCAGGGTATTCATTTTCCAGTTGCCTGCAACGATTTTCTTTCTCATTTTCGTATTGTAATGTTATGTTGTTTGTGTATCGTTATCTCTTTCTGCACGGCAGTTGAAAGCAATTAGCAATTAGTAATGAGCAATCGGTAATCCCGCAGGCGATTGCTCATTGCTAATTGAAAATTACTCATTGCACCATGCCTTGACCTCCTCCATCGAGGGAGCTTTCAGCCCCAGCTTGTTCTTCTTGTTGAAGCCGCAGAGGTCGTTGAAAAACTTGCCGGCGGGCAGCTTTTTGAGCGAATCCACGGTCACGTAACCCATCTTCTGAATCACGGGAACCCACTCCGCGGGCACGCCGATTTCGATGTAGCGCTCCTCGGGGTCGTTGACCGCCTTCTTCTCGGGACGCATCTGCGGGAAGAAGAGCACGTCCTGAATCGACGACTGGCCCGTAAGGAACATCGTCAGACGGTCGATGCCTATGCCCATGCCCGAGCACTGCGGCATGCCGTATTCGAGTGCGCGCACGAAGTCCATGTCGATGAACATCGCCTCGTCGTCGCCCTTTTCGGAGAGGCGCAGCTGCTCCTGGAAACGTTCCAGCTGGTCGATGGGGTCGTTGAGCTCGGAGTAGGCGTTGCAGAGCTCCTTGCCGTTGACGAAGAGCTCGAAACGCTCCGTGAGGTCGCTGTTGTCGCGGTGGCGCTTGCACAGCGGCGACATCTCGATGGGGTAGTCCGTAACGAACGTGGGCTGCACGAGGTCGCCCTCGCAGTACTGCCCGAATATAGCGTCGATGAGTTTTCCCTTGCCCATCGTGTCGTCGATTTCGACGTTCAGACGCTTGCAGGCCTCGCGGAGCTCCTCCTCCGAACGGCCCGTGATGTCGTAGCCCGTCTTCTCGCGTATGGCGTCGGTCATGGTCACGCGGCGGAACGGCGCCTTGAACGACACGGCCTTGCCGTCGATCGTCAGCTCCGTGGTGCCGTTCACGGCCACGGCCACGCGTTCCAGCATGCGCTCCGTGAACTCCATCATCCAGAGGTAGTCCTTGTAGGCCACGTAGATCTCCATGCAGGTGAACTCTGGGTTGTGAGTGCGGTCCATGCCCTCGTTGCGGAAGTTCTTGCCGAACTCGTACACGCCGTCGAAGCCGCCCACGATGAGCTTTTTGAGGTAGAGCTCCGTGGCGATGCGCAGGTAGAGGTCGACGTCGAGCGAATTGTGGTGCGTGATGAACGGACGCGCCGAGGCGCCGCCGGGGATGGGTTGCAGAATCGGGGTCTCGACCTCGATGTAGCCCTGCTCGTTGAAGAACTCGCGCATGGTGGCCATGATTTTGGCGCGCTTGACGAACGTATCCTTGACGTGGGGGTTGACCACCAGGTCGACATAGCGCTGACGATAGCGCACTTCGGGGTCGGTGAATGCGTCGAAGGTCTGGCCGTCCTTGGCCTTCACCACGGGCAGCGGACGCACCGACTTCGAGATGACGGTGAACGCACGGCAGTGCACCGACAGCTCGCCGGTGTTGGTGCGGAACGCGAAGCCCTCGACTCCGATGAAGTCGCCGATGTCGAGCAGTTTCTTGAATACGGTGTTGTACATCGTCGTGTCGCCCTCGGGACATACGTCGTCGCGGCGGATGTAGACCTGAATACGGCCCGTGTGGTCCTGCAATTCGAAGAACGAGGCGCTGCCCATGATGCGGCGGCTCATTATGCGGCCTGCGATGCGCACATCGCCGTAATTGCCTTTATCGTCGTCGTAGTTCTCGATTATCTCACGAGCCGTGGCCGTCACGTCGTAACGCGCTGCGGGGTACGGATTGATGCCCAACTGACGGAGTGCTTCGAGCGAGTTTCTGCGCAGCTGCTCCTGTTCGCTAAGTTGTTCTGCCATAGAAATATCTTTTATTTTGTAATTCGCATTTCGAAAATCCCGACAAAGTTAGTGAAAATTGCCCAAACGGCAAAACATGCCGGGCCTTTATTGCGGGCGTTTGCGCCCCTACCGGCCCAGGCGTACGAGCGCCGACGCGTAGAGGCGGTACGAGAGCGCACCGACGGCTGCACCGACGGCCGCGCCCAGCACCAGGTCGCCCGGGAAGTGTTTGGCCAGGTAGATGCGCGAGTAGCAGATGAGCACCGTCGCTGCGGCCATAAGCCATGCGTACCACCTGCGCCCTATGGCCCGTGCCGAAACAACGGCGAGCGAGACGATGGTCGCGGCATGCGCCGACACAGTGCCGTAACGGCCGCCGAGAGCTTCGGAGGGGACATGCACTGCCGACGGCAAATCGGCGGTCGGGTGTATGCGCCAGCGCATCAGCGAGTCGGGCGCGATGTCGAGGCCCTCCAACGCCGGGGTGAACATCGGACGCCAGCGCGGCGGGAAGTCGGGCAGCAGCCACCCCAGCGGGCCGCTATGCTTGAACACTCCGCAGACTACGTCCGAGAGTCCGAGGGCCAGCCCTACGGCAGCGACGAAGAGAGCGGCGCCGCGCCACCCCTCGCGGCGCCACACGAGCCACAGCATGAGCAGATAGAGAGGTATCCACATGGCCGTACCCGACACGGCGAGCATCGCGCGGTCGAAAACAGGGCCTCCGTCGAAATTGAGGGCCATGAAGAGCCCGTGGTCGAAAGTGTAGTTCATCGTCAGAATTGGAAATAAATGAATGGTTGGATGTCGGCCGACTTCATCTGCATCACGCACCACACCGCGGCGGCGGCCAGCACCACCTGCACGGCCAGCGGAGCCCGCACGACGAAGCGCTGCGCGGCACGGTCGGCGGCCGACGGAAGCAGATGCAGCAGATAGCCTGCGGCCATGAGCCCGAAGACAGTGGCATAGCCCGAGATGGCCTGCGGCACCACGGCCGTGTTGAAGCTGCGGAATATTTGGTGCAGCATCATCGCCACGGTCTGCATGTTCTCGGCGCGGAACATCAGCCAGCCGAAGCAGACCAGATTGAACGTCAGCGCCATGCCGAACACCCGGCGCCACCACGGCATTTCGCTGCCCAGCGTGCGTGCGCCGGGTACGGCCGACAGCCATGCCTTGTGCAGGGCCAGTGCCGTGCCGTGCAGCGCGCCCCACAGGACGAACCGAACCGCGGCGCCGTGCCACAGTCCGCCCAGAAGCATCGTCAGCAGCAGGTTGACGTAGGTGCGCACGCGCCCCTTGCGGTTGCCGCCGAGCGAGATGTAGAGGTAGTCCCTGAGCCACGACGAGAGCGAGATGTGCCACCGCCGCCAGAACTCGGTGATGGTGGCCGACTTGTAGGGTGCGTCGAAGTTCTTCGGAAAGCGGAAGCCGAGCAGCAGGGCGATGCCTATGGCCATGTCGGAGTATCCCGAGAAGTCGC
>CAMWIG010000176.1 GCA_947174295.1 uncultured Alistipes sp.
GCCAATGCCGAGTAAACAGACCATATCCCGTATTCGCCGCCGCCGGTCGGTGCGCCGCAACGTCATCCGCATGCTGGTGCGGATTCTGGTGTGGTTCGGTGTGACAGTCATCTACTACTTCGGTTTTTCGCTCTTCTTCGACACCCCGGTGGAGTACCGCATGAAGCATTCGTCCGACAAGCTCGCCGAACAGTACGATCTCCTCTCGGCGCGCTACGACTCTCTCAGCTCGGTGCTGGACAATCTCGTCGCCCGCGACCGCAGCATTTTCCGCACGCTGTTCGAGTCCGACCCCTACGATTTCGACTCCGAGTACGACAACCAGCGTTTGGAGACCTACGAAATGCTGCTCGGACAGTCGAACCGCAAGTTGCAGAAGGAGTTCGCCGCACGTGTGGAGCGCATGGAGCGCGACCTCACGGCGCTGAACGACTCCTATCTGCGTCTGCAAGAGCGCATGGACGAGGCGGGCGACGGCCGCCACTGCATACCATCGATTCAGCCGGTCACCAATAAGAAACTCACGCTGCTGACCGCCTCCTACGGCATGCGCATGAATCCGTTCTACAAGACATTGAAGTCGCATCAGGGAGTCGATTACACTATACCCGAGGGGTCGAGCGTATTCGCCACGGCCGACGGCCGCGTCCGTAACGTCTCGTCGCGCAGTTCGACCTCTGGCCGCACTGTCGTCATCGACCACGGCAACGGCTACGAGACCTCGTACAGCCATCTGAGCGATATCAACGTGCAGGCCGGGCAGTACGTGCGCCGCGGCGACATCATAGCCCGGTCGGGAAATTCGGGGCTCTCGCTCGCGCCGCACCTCCACTATGAAGTGCGCTACAACGGCATGCGCGTCGACCCGATACACTACTTTTTCATGGAGCTTACGCCCGACGAGTACCAGCGCATGATGCGCATCGCACAGTCGGGCATGCAGTCGTTCGATTAATCCGTTGCGCGGTTAATCTAACGAAATCAGTAATTCCCAATTAGTAATGAGCAATCTTGCCGATTGCGACAAGGAGAGTGAAAAATGTAAATTTCCGTGGTGTGAAAAGCTCGCAGACGAATAATAATTACTAATTTCTCATTACCAATTACTCATTCCGTAATGATAAGGCTTATTCTTCTCGATTTCGACGGCACGCTGGCCGATACGCGCATGGCCAACTGCCGGGCATACGTCGCGGCGCTCGCCGAGGAGGGCTACTCGCTCTCCGAGGAGGAGTATGTCGCGAAATATTTCGGCATGCGCTGCACAGAGTTCCTGCGTTCGATAGGCTTCACCGACCCCGAGGCCGTCGACCGCATCCGCCGCCGCAAGATAGAGCTCTACCCGATATTCTTCGATTCGGTGCGTCTGAACCGTCCGCTGTGGGATTTCTGCCGCGACTTTCGCCGGCAGGGCGCCAAGGTGTGGATAGTCTCGACGGGGCAGCCCGACAATATCCGCAACGCAATGCGGCATCTGGGGCTCGACGACGGCATCGACGGCATCATCGCCGCCGGCGACGTCGCCGAGAGCAAGCCGTCGCCCGAGTGTTTCCTGCTCGCCATGCGCCGCGAGGGCGTCGCTCCGTCCGAAACGCTCATCTTCGAGGACTCGGCCGTAGGTCTCGAAGCCGCCCGCCGCAGCGGCGCCGCCTTCTTCAAGGTGTCGTTATAACGGAAGCGGCGGATACCCCTTCGGATATCCGCCGCCGGTGCATGCCGGTGCGTCATCAGCCGCCTACCGTGTCGGAGCAGCCCAGGCCGCAGCCGAAACACCCGATGCTGACGATGGCTTCGTCGGCAATCAGGGCGTTACGGTTCTCTTCCAATGTCGATTTCGCTTCAATCAACAGAGCTTCATTTACATTCATGGTCCGTAAATTTTAAGGTTAAACAAAAGGTTATCTATACTTCGAATGCGAAGTCCTTGTAGAGCTCGTGGCAGCGCAGAGCTCCTTTCAGTGCCAGCAGCTCGACGGTTTCGAGCGGCCGGCGCTTTTTAAGCGCCATCAGGTAGTGAATCTGGAATGCCGATATCACCTATGCCTCCGCCAGCATCATCCGGCATACCCGCCGGTCTCTTCTCCTGAGGTCGCCGCGCTCCTTGTAGTTGAACCCGTAGCATGTCTTGCATATCCTCAGCATGCCGCACTCCGCACACTCCGCGTCCTGAAATGCGCGGTGGTCGTGAAAGTCGATTCGCGACAGTTCGCCGGCGGCATTCTCTCTGCCGTGCGTAATGGGGACGAACATATGGCAAGGATAGGGCGTGCCGTCGACATCGTAGGTGGTCATCGTCGTTCCCGTGCCGCAGTTCTTCTGCGGCGTTGTCAGGCAGTACGGTTCGAGCAGGGCGATGTAGTGCTGCATGAAAATCCGCATCGGCTCCACTTCGGGATGCGCCAGATGCCATTCGGCGAGACGTTCCAGTTCGCGTTTGTAGACCGCTTCGTCGCCCGGCTGCCAATTTTCGCCGACGGCCAGATTCGGAGAGATGCGGTGTCCCTGTTCGAGAAGCGCAATCAAATCACGGCTCAATGTCGGCAGCGCCGCCCGCGATATCGTCGACTTGAAGTGCAGGTCGGGCCACGTACTGCGAACGAAGTCGATTGGTGCGGCTGCGGCGTTCGCTCCGCGGTTAGTGCTTTGAATCTCCTCAGTACCGTCTACCGACATTACGATGCGGACGAGCTCTTTGTGCGAGAGAAACCAAGCCTTCATCGTTTCGTCGAGCAGCGTTCCGTTCGATGTTACGGAGAGCATGCAGCGGAACGGAAGGCCGAGTCCGGCGACCCATTCCGCGACTGCGCGTATGGTGTCGAACCGCAGTAGCGGCTCGCCGCCGAAAAACTCTATTTTAAGATATCCGCCCTGGCGGCACTCCTCGCTTGCGGCGAATTTTTCGAACTCGGCCGATAAAATCCGCTTCGCCGTCTCTGCGGACATCGTTCTGTCGTTGCGCTTGAAATCCTCGAAGCAGTACGTGCAGTCGAGGTTGCACTGCCATGTAAGCATCAGCGAAACGACTCTTACGGCCTCTTCCTCCCTAATCATATGCTTATGCCTGAGAGTCGTCCGAGCCCTTGAATGCCGAGACGACGAGGTTGAAAAGTCCGCCGATGATGGCAATGATGAGTTTGACGAACAGTCCGAAAATCCAGCCTACTAATTGGAATAGCGTTTTTAACAGGAAATCTACGATGTCCATAATTTAAGAAGTGTTAATAGTTTGAGAAATTTAATGATTGTGCGCAGCCGGGCAGTGCGCGCAGCTGTCAGTCGTGAGTGTAATATATTTGTCCGTCGTGGTCGAACCAGGTGTGATGCCCGCATTTGTTGCACCGATAGGCGTCGGCTATGGTGCCTTTGTAGTCATTCTTCCTGTAATGGAACTCGCACAGCTCCGATTTCTCGCCGGCGCTGATTTTGTAGGTGTCGATACTCCCGCAGTTCTTGCACGCGATGCCCTTTCGGGGGCGGTGCGAACTTTTGCGGTAGTCCTCCGCTTCGGTCTCCGAACCGAACAGTATTCCAAACACTATTGCCGAGGCCATGAATGCGCCCACGCCGTACCAGAATCCCGATGCCGCCCATACCACGATTGCTACGACCAATGGCATGCACATCATGATGTATCTGATTATCGGAAAAGCTGCTGCGATTGACCTGCAAATGATGACGGTTATCAGAATGCCGGCGGCAATGCCTATTAGTTCGCCCATATGGTGGATTTCGTTGCTCTCCCCGCACCTTCGGAAATGGTTATAAAAAGAAAAGCGTGGTGCTGACAGCTTATTTCAGGAAGTGGGCTCTGGTAAGCCTTGCAATAAAATAAGCAACAGTCCCACGCCATATACGGGTATATGACGAATGGGGAAAACTGCCTCTCTCTTGCTTAAATTTACCAGATTTACTTCCGAGATCGGCTACACTTTCCATGTTATGATATCGACAAATATAGATATTAATATCGGAAACTGCAAATTTTACCCCTCATTTGGAACCGTTGCCGTCGCAAAATTGGTGCAAATAATTGAAAAATACAATATTGAACCTGAAAATATTTTTATTCAGATTGGGGAGACGCGGGCTTTGCGACCGGCTGGCGGCGCATGTCCGGCGCGGCAGCCGCGCTGCTCAGAATGAGAATTCGGCTTGCGGGTCGCAGTGGAGGTTGATGATTTCGCGGCGCAGGCGCCGGGCGCGCCGGACGGTGTAGTGCGTGCCTCCCGCCGAGCCGTCGTACCAGACCACTACGGTCGAGGCGTTGTCGATCAGAAAGTCGTTGCGCAGTGCGTAGCAGTGACGGACGTATTGCGGCGCGATGTCGACCACGGCGTCGGCCGCCGCGAGGATTCGTTCGTATCGCTCGCGCTCGGCGGCGGGGTAGCGGGCGGCCTGCCCGGGAAAAGGAACGACGGCGACGAGCCGTATGCGGTCGTCGGGCCGCAGAGTCCGCATGCGCAGCACGCTCTCTGCCGCCGCCATGTCGAAGCCGAGGGCCATTCCGCACAGAAAGATTCGGAATCCGCGATTGCACAGTGCGTCCACTGCGGCATCGAGTTGCGCCGCAGCCTGTCCGTGATAGTTGCGGTGGCCGGTAAATGC
>CAMWIG010000177.1 GCA_947174295.1 uncultured Alistipes sp.
AGTCATGTCGGGCCGCAAGGCGAAACATCCGAAAGCCGTTTCCCGGACTCGGGCACCGCTCCTGCCGGTCAGACACAATCCGCACGGCGGAGCCGGCTCCCGGTACGCCCACGGACTGCGATTTTCACCGGCCGGCGCACCGGACGGACTAATGCGCCGCTTTCAGCGAGTCGCGCAGACGTTTCTCCTCGGCCTTGGCTTCGCGCCTGGCCTGACGTTCGAGCTCCCTGGCCTCGCTGCGGCCGAAGAGAGAGAAGTGCACGTAACGCTTCGGGTGTTCTTTGAGGTCGGCCAGAAGGCTCGAAAGATTCCCGCTCGCATCGGTGAGCGACTCGTAAAGTTCGCGGTCGTTGAGCAGCAGGCCCAGCGAGCCGTCGCCATCGTTCAGACGGCCGAGCATCGTATTGAGTTCGTCGGCCGTGCGAGCCAGATTCTCGGCGACGCCGCTCTCGGACAGCTCCGTGGAGAAGCGCCCGAGCCCCGTCAGCATGCTGTCCACCTGCGCGGCATTGTCGCCCAGCGCCTGCGAGAACTCCGACAGACTGCGTATGGCCGTGCGCAGACTTTCGCGCTCGGTGGAGAGCACCGAATCGAGATTGCCCGATATGGAGTTCAGGTGCGACATGGTGCCGTGTATCTCGGCGGCGTTCTCCTCGACCAGCGCATTGACGTTGGCCAGCGTAGTCGACAGGTCGGACGTCAGCTGCGCGACCTTCTGTTTGAGGAACTCTATCTCCGAACCGGCCATGTCCATGATGTCGAGACTGCGGCTCGAACGTATCGTATCGCCCTTCGCGAGCATCGCGGCGTCGTGTCCGAGCACGATTTCTATGGACTTCGCACCGAGGAACCCGTCGCTGAAAATCTTGGCTTCGGAGTCGGACGGAATGGCATACTGCCGCTTGACGGTAAGCTCCAACACCACGTCGTCGCTGCGCGACGGGTCGAACGCGATGCCGGTGACAGTGCCGACCTTTACGCCCTTGATGAATATCGGCGATGCGGTCTGCACGCCGTTTATGCTGTCGTAAGCCGCATAATACACGCGGTTGCGGCTGAACAGATCTATTCCGCCGAGGAACCGTATTCCGGCCCAGGCACACAGGAGCATCGCCACGGCGAACACTCCGATTTTAACCTCTCGTTTCATATCTGACATTTTTTTATTTCACAATCTTGCCGTCGGCATACTTCACCACGAATGCTCCGGGGAACGTTCGTCGCAGCTTCTCCGACTCCTTCCGGGCATCGTCCGCACCGGCGAACTCGCCGATGCAGTAGCGGTACGGGAATCTGGCCTTTTTATCCTCGGAGACATACAGCTTCACGCGTTTGCCCTGCCCGCGAAACTCCTTCGAATCGGTCGATATTCGCTTGGCAAGCGCCATAATCTGTACAGTGTATCCGCTCTTCGCCTCTTCGGCCGCCGGCTTATCTTCCGCCGGCTGCGCGGCAGGTTCGGCAGGTTTCGCCGCCGGTTCCGCGGCAGCCGCCGGCCCTTCGCCGTTGCCGAGCACGCCGTCGACGAACTCGAAATACTCCTTCACCGACCGGTACAGAGCCCGCGCGAGCTCGGTCTGCCCCTTTTCGGAGCGCATATAGGCCAGCTCCTTGGCGTTGGACATGAATCCCACTTCGGTCAGGATGCTCGGCATATCGGTGGCGTACAGCACTTTGAGCGGCTGATGCTTCACGCCGCGCGAACGGCGTCCTATGGCCGTGTAGTTCTTCTGCACGATGCGGGCCATGGCCTCGCTGTACTCGCCGTAGGTGAATTGCAGATTCTGTATGTACGCACGCGCCACGGCCGCCGTCTTGGCATCGGCCATGTCGATGAACTCCTCTTTGTTGTTGGCGAAAAGCACCTCCTCGTTACGGCTCGTCTCCAACGTGCTCTCGCCCATGATGAGGGTCTCGGTGCCGGTCACCGAAAGGTCGCGAGCCGCATTGGCGTGAATCGAGATGAACAGGTCGCCGCGCCGCGCATGTCCGTTCTTGTCGTCGTTGGCAATCGACGCCCGCTTTTGCAGGTCGAGGTTCAGCACGTCGCTGAGCTGGATATCGCTCTTGCGCGTGTAGACCACATCGACGTTCGGCATGCCCTCCTCTATCATCTTGCCCAGACGCAGCGCTATTTGGAGGTTGAGCGTCTTCTCGTACACGCCGTTGTAGTGCGCACCTGGGAACTTCGGGCCGCCGTGTCCCGCGTCGATGACGACCACTTTGCGGCGGGGCACAACATTTTCGCCCATGGCGGCGTTATACACCATGGCAAGCAGGAACAAGAGCAATACCGACCGGACCAATCCGCGCATCATCATGAAGTGGCGTTAAAAATTAATGTATCTTTCAGAAAAAATGACTATATTTGCCGGATGTAAAAACGCCCCTGCACATGCGCACAAGGGCACATGAGGGCCGTTTTGCCGACTTGTCGGCAAAGTTACGAAAAATTATTGAAAATTTGAGCAACTTACGAACAAAATATATCCTTTCGGCACTCTCGGCGATGCTCGTGGCGGAGATGGTTTTCTCGCGTCCCTACCCCGCGGCGACAGTTTCGCACCAGCAGCCGCAGGCGGTCGAGACGACCGATTCTTCCGCCGCAGCCGATGCCGGCGAGCAGGCACAGTCGCGCCGCGACCGCCGCGAGCGGGCACGCGCCGAGCGTCAGGCCGACCGGCGTCGCGCCGCCATAGACCGCCTGCCGCAGCAGGAACGCGACTCGGTCGTAGCCGAAGCCGTCGGGGAGTCGATAGCCTCCGCACTGCGAGACACCACGGCAGCCGACTCGGCAGCCATGCACCGCGATACGGCCGGCCGTCAAAGAAAAGGCTCCTCGCTGGGAGAGATAATCAACTTCAAGGCTGCCGACTCGCTCTCCTACCACGTGCGGTCGCGCACGGCCGAGATGTACTCCGAAGGCGACGTGACATACGAGAGCATGAACCTCAAATCCGACTTCATGCGCATCGACATGAACACCAACGAGATTTACGCCTACGGCCGCACCGACACCATCGACGGCAAACCGACCGCCACGCGCCCCGTGTTCGAGGACGGCAGTTCGTCGTACACGATGGACACCATCAACTACAACATCAAATCGGGCAAGGCCAAAATCAAGGGCGTGGCCACGCAGGAGGGCGACGGGTGGCTCGTGGGCGGACACGTGAAGAAGATGCCTGACAACACCGTCAACATCAGCGACGGAAAGTACACCACCTGCGACGAGACCGACCACCCGCACTTCTACCTCGCCATGACCAGGGCCAAGGTCATCCCCGGGAAGAAGGTCATCACCGGCCCGGCGTATCTCGTGCTGGAAGACGTGCCGATCTACCCTCTGATGATTCCCGAGGGATTCTTCCCGATAAGCTCGGGCCCGAAGTCGGGCATTCTGATGCCGACCTACGGCGAGGAGCACGCCAAGGGCTTCTTCATACGCGATTTGGGCTACTACTTCACCATCGGCCAGCACATGGACCTGGCGCTGCGCGGCGGATTCTATACGCTCGGCTCGTGGGAGGCCAAAGCCTCGTCGCGCTACATCAAGCGCTACAAGTACAGCGGCAGCTTCAACGCCGAGTATTCGTCGATACGCACCGGCGAGAAGGGTCAGCCCGACTTCATCAAGCAGAGCAACTTCCGCCTGCAATGGACCCACTCTCAGGACCCCAAAGCCAACCCCGGGTCGACATTCTCCGCCTCGGTGAACTTCGCGACGAGCGGTTACAGCCGCTATTCGGCCACCAACCTCAACGACATCCTCTCGACGCAGACCAACTCGTCGATTTCCTACTCCAAGAACTGGGCGGGCACGCCCTTCTCGCTGTCGGCCAACACATCCGTATCGCAGAACTCGCAGAACGCCACGATAGCCGTGACGCTGCCCAACGTGGTGTTCAACGTCTCGCGCATCTACCCCTTCAAGCGCCGCGAGGCGATGGGCAAGGAGCGCTGGTACGAGAAGATTTCGATGCAGTACACCGCCAAGATGACCAACTCCGTGTCGGCCAAGGAGTCGGAGCTGCTCACCAAGGAGACGTTGAAGAACATGAAGAACGGCGTGGAGCACACGCTGCCCGTGTCAGCATCGTTCAACCTGTTCAACTACATCAACGTCTCGCCGTCGTTCAACTACACCGAGAAGTGGTACTTCAAGCGCCAGTTCCGCGAGTGGAACCCTCTGACCAACACGGTCGACTACCTCGACCCCGAGTACGGATTCTACCGCCTGTACAACTATCAGGCGAGCATCTCGGCTTCGACCATCGTCTACGGTATGTACGACTTCACCAAGAAGAAAAAGGACCGCAAGGTGCAGGCCATACGCCACACCATCACCCCGACGTTCGGATTCTCCTACGCCCCCGACTTCTCGAAGCAGGCCTACGGATACTACAAGACCGTGCAGAGCGACTCCACGGGCCGATATACGGTCTACTCGCCGTATGCCGACAATGCCTACGGCGTACCGTCGTCGGGCCGCTCGATGTCGCTCAACTTCTCGCTGTCGCAGAACCTCGAAATGAAGGTCTCCTCGAAGCGCGACTCGACAGGCGTGCGCAAGGTTAAGCTCATCGACGAGCTGCGCCTCAG
>CAMWIG010000178.1 GCA_947174295.1 uncultured Alistipes sp.
CTGCTGGAATGGATTGCAGGCAAGTGGGGCAGCGTATCGTTCTCGCGCAAGTGGTCGGAGAACTTCCTCTACAACGTCAAGTACGACTTCATCGGCAAGCGCAAGTACTCCTACACGCTGGCTGCCGTTCTTATCGGTCTGTCGCTCCTTTCGTTCGCATTCCGCGGCCTGAACCGCGGCGTGGACTTCACCGGCGGCCGCACCTACGTCGTGCGTTTCGACGGTGCCGTGTCGGCCGATGACGTGCGCAACGCTTTGGCCGGCGCATTCGTCGACGGCGACGCTGCGAATGTCAGCTGCGAGGTCAAGCAGTACGGTCAGGAGAACCAGATGCGCATCGTGACGCAGTACAAGTACGACGACACGTCGGAGGAGACTACCGCCGAGGTCGACTACATCGTCTACAACGCCTTGAAGGGCCTCTACACCTACGATATCTCGTTCGACGCATTCCGCTCGACGCAGGACGACCAGAACGGTATCATCTCCGCCGACAAAATCGGCCCGTCGATTGCCAAGGACATGACCTACAACGCAATCTACTCGGTAATCTTCTCGCTCATCGCAATCGGTCTCTACATCACGCTGCGATTCAAGAAGTGGCAGTGGGCTACCGGCGCTACGCTCGCGCTCGCACAGAACGTGATAATCGTCATCGGTCTCTTCTCGCTGCTCTACGGTCTGATGCCGTTCAACCTCGAAGTGGATCAGGCTTTCATCGCAGCCATCCTGACGATTATCGGTTACTCGATCAACGATACCGTGGTCATCTTCGACCGTATCCGCGAGTACCTCGCTCTCTACCCGAAGCGCAACTTCCGCGACAATGTGAACAACGCAATCTGCTCGACTCTGTCGCGTACCGTCAACACGTCGGGAACCACTTTGGTTACGCTGCTGGCAATCTTCATCTTCGGCGGCGCTACGATTCGCGGTTTCATCTTCGCACTGCTCTGCGGTGTGGTAATCGGCACCTACTCGTCGGTGTTCATCGCAACCCCGATAGCCTACGACATGATGCAGAAGAAGGGTCGCAAGGAGTAATCCCCGATTCATTCAACGACTTTCGGCCGGCCGCAATCCAACAACGGGTTGCGGCCGGTCTGTTTTCGGGTTGCGGCGGCCGCACTGGCCTGTAATTGCCCGCTGCTGATTTATAATTCCCGAAAGGACTGCGGGCCTTAGCATAAACTTTGTATATATTAAAATATTTGATTAAATTTGTGTCGTTTTCGATAAGCCGTGCGACGGGACCGGCGTGTCGCGGCTTTGCCGGCGGCGGTCTGCGTGAGGGATGTCGAAAACCAATGAATGTTTGGAACTATGGCAACTATCAAGTGCATCGGCATTCTCACCTCGGGCGGCGACGCTCCGGGAATGAATGCGGCAATACGCGCAGTGACGCGTACTGCCATATACAACGGTTTTACCGTCAAGGGAATCATGCGCGGCTATCACGGTCTGGTGACCGGCGAAATAGTCGATTTCCGCTCGAAGAGCGTGAGCAACATCATCCAGCAGGGCGGCACGATTCTCAAAACGGCACGCAGCAAGGAGTTCCGCACGGCGGAGGGCCGTCGTGCAGCCTACGAAAAGATGAAGGCCGCGGGTATCGACGCTCTGGTGGTCATCGGCGGCGACGGTTCGCTGTCGGGCGCCAAGACGTTCGCCGAGGAGTTCGACGTGCCCATTGTAGGCCTGCCCGGAACAATCGACAACGATTTGGGCGGTACGGACTCCACCATCGGATACGACACGGCCCTCAATACGATTGTCGAAGCAGTCGACAAGCTGCGCGACACGGCGTCGAGCCACGAGCGTCTCTTCTTCGTCGAGGTCATGGGCCACACGGCCGGTTTCCTCGCCTTGAACAGCGCCATTGCATCGGGAGCCGAGGCTGCGATAATCCCCGAGATCGAGACCGAGGTCGACCCGCTGGCCGAGCTTATCAACAACGGATTCCGCAAGAGCAAGAATTCGGCGATAGTACTCGTCGCCGAGAATCCCGAGACGGGCGGCGCCATGGGGCTCGCGCAGCGCATCAAGGAGGAGTTTCCGCAGTACGATGCCCGCGTGACGATTCTCGGCCACATACAGCGCGGCGGTTCGCCGACGGCCATAGACCGCATCCTCGCCTCGCGTATGGGCGAAGCGGCAATCGAGGCCCTGAAAGAGGGGCAGCGCAACGTGATGATAGGCATCAAGAACGGCCAGATGGTCTACGTGCCCTTCTCCAAAGCCGTGGCGCACAACAATTCGATAAACCGTGCGATGCTCGATTTGGTGAAGATACTCTCTATTTAGAGCGAAAAGAAATAATAACTACTTAACCTTATAACTTCAATATGAAACGTGTGATAGGTATCGGCAACGCATTGACCGATATGCTCGTAAATCTTAAAACGGACTCCGTGCTGGGTCGTTTCAAACTCGCCAAGGGGTCGATGAGCCTCGTCGACTCGAAGTATCAGACCGAGATTTCGAAGTCGGTGGCTGGCCTTCCCTACTCGCTCTCGCTCGGCGGTTCGGCCGGCAACACCATCCGTGCCATGGCGCGTCTGGGCAGTTCGGTGGGCTACATCGGCAAGGTCGGTCCCGACACTACGGGCGACTTCTTCGAGCAGGCGCTCCAAAACCTGGGTGTCGAGCCGTTCGTCTTCCGCGGCAAGGAGCGCTCGGGCAAGTGCGTGTCGCTCATCTCGGCCGACGGCGAGCGCACGATGGTGACCCACCTCGGTGCGGCGTTGGAACTTGCGCCGGAGGATATTTCGGCGGCGCTCTACGACGGCTACGACTGTCTCTATATCGAGGGATATCTCGTGCAGAACCACGACCTTATCACCAAAGCGGCACGCACGGCCAAGGAGGCGGGCATGAAGGTGGCGATCGACCTGGCGAGCTTCAATGTCGTGGAGGAGAATCTCGAATTCCTCCGCAAGCTCGTAGCCGATTATGTCGACATACTCTTCGCCAACGAGGACGAGGCCAAGGTCTTCACGGGTGAGGCCGAGCCGCTCAACGCCTTGCAGTACATATCGCAGATGTGCGAGCTGGCAATCGTCAAAATCGGCATAAAGGGCGCACTCATCAAGCGCGGCGACGAGGTGGTGCACGTGGGTATCATGGCCGCTGCGAAGCGCGTCGACACGACAGGCGCGGGCGACTTCTACGCTGCGGGCTTCATGGCCGGACTGTGCGAGGGACTGTCGCTGCGTCAGTGCGGAACCATCGGCGCCATCACTGCCGGAAAGGTAATCGAGGTCGTCGGCACGACCTTCGGCGAGGATGCGTGGGAGGATATCTTCCGTCTGGTGAGCAAGGTCAAGAACGAGAAATACCTCTTCTGATTTCCGTTCGGGAGCTTCCGACCTGCTGAAAATAGGGAGTCGCCGGGTGAAAAATAGCCATTTGTGGCGATTGTACGGGACGAGCGGAGCCGCTACCTTTGTATCGTAAGAAATGCAGGACGTTTTGAGAGTGTGTGAGCCTGCAATGTTTAAGTGTAGTTAAAGTGAATATCGAGAGAAATCCCCGAGCCTTCGAGGCCCGGGGATTTCTCTTTTCACTGTTGTGCGGAGCGTGCGCTATCGCATGACTATCTGTGTCGAACCGATGAGATAGCCGTCGCAGTAGAGCTGCACTTCGTACTTGCCGGCGGTGAATCCGTTGCCGTTGTAGAATATTCCGACTGCCAGGTCGTCGTTGGCGTAGTCCACCTCGCGCGATGCGGAGTATGTCAGGCGCGTACCCTCGAATTCGAACGTCGGGACGCTCTCGGTCGAGAGCGGGTAGCCGTCGGGCGATATTATGCGCAGATATATCTTCTTCTCGCCGGGTGCGGCCAGTTCGTTGGCCGACAGCACGAAGTCGGCGCGCAGCCGTGCTGCGTTCTTCACACGCGATACATCCTTGCTCTTTGCGTTGAGCGCCGTGAGTGTGATGTCGCGGGCGCGCAGCACCGAACCCTGGCGCACGATGTTATCCAGCTCGGCGGCCTTCTCCTCGGCGACCTCGGCGCGCAGCTTGACCGTCGAAATCTCCTTGCGGTACGATACGTTTTCGTCGATGAGGCGCTTGTTGAGATTGTTCAGCGAGTCGATTTGGCGCAGGTAGCCTTTCATCACCGTGCGCAGCGTGCCGACCTCCTTCTCGTATTGCTTGATTTTGGCGAGGTTCCATTTGCGCTCGCGTTTGAGGTCCTCCATCAGCGAGTTGGCCTTTTCGAGGTTGGCCGTCATCGTGTCGTTCGTAATCTTCAAGTTGTCGTACTCCTCGATGAGGTGGCCGAGGTTGCTCTGAATCGAGTCGCGGTCTATGCGCAGGAGCTCGTATTCGCGCTGCTGCTCGCGGTGTATGCTGACGTAGAGCGCCGACAATGCCGCCAGAATTATGGCGAGAATTATGATTACGATGCGATAGCCGACAATCGACTTGCGGGCCTTGTCATCGTTGTTTATTCCGCGCTCTTCGTCTTCGAAGTCGGCGGGGTCGTAGCCGTTTCTGTATTCGTCCATTTGCAGATTGGTTTTATTATATGCAAAGATAATGAAATTTCGTCATTTGACTCTGCTTGCGAGCGGATATTTCAGCCCGTCGTATGAC
>CAMWIG010000179.1 GCA_947174295.1 uncultured Alistipes sp.
TTCAAGGCCTTGGACTGCCTAACAACAAGATGAAAGAAATGCCCGCGCTGAAAACAGCACGAGCATCAACTTTAATTCCCCGTTGTTTCAAAAGTGTCCAAGTTTTGAATGTAAGAAGAAAGCCGATGCGCTTATATATGTTTATACCGGCGCTTTTAGTGCGGAGACGGTACTAATGAATCCGAACGAGATTCGAAAAGTGATTTTTTTACATTCTCATAGGCAAAATCATGGTTTGGTCAGACAAAAATAAAACAAATTACAATACAATCATATCTTCAAAGCCAATTTTTTCGATACGGCATTGACATTCTTCGAGCGAATAAAAACCGAAAGAGATACACGGCTGCTACAATTTCCGGCCTCATAATGGCAACCATACTTTGCGGATGTCCCGCTATTGTAAAAAAAATTCCGCCCGCATTTCAGCGGGCGGAATTAAAGAACAGGCGACCGAGTGAATTAATTAGTGACGCCTCAATGTAGAATGGATTCGCAACTATGAGAAATAGTCAGGGATATGGAATCCGGAAATAGACGGTCGCCTGTATTTTATTTTACTTTACAAATGTAAGCATTATTTTTATAAATACCTACATTTCGGAAGGCAAAATATCATTTTTTTTTACGAATCATATCATATTCAGCCTGTTCGGCACATCGAAAAAACGAACGGACGGCCCCGCACGGGAGCCGTCCGCAAGTCGGATGCCGGGGCTGAACTACACCAGACCCGAGAAGCCCATGAACGCCATGGCCAGAATGCCGGCCGCGACAAGAGCGATAGGCGTACCCTTCATGGCAGCGGGGACGTCCTCGAAATCGAGACGCTCGCGGATACCGGCGAAGAGCACCAGCGCAAGACCGAAGCCGATTGCGATAGCAATCGAGTAGGTCACGCTCTGCAACAGATTGAACTCCTTCTGAATCATGATAATGGCCACACCCAGCACAGCACAGTTGGTCGTGATGAGCGGCAGGAAGATACCCAGAGCCTGATACAGCGACGGCGAGGTCTTTTTGAGGATAATCTCGACCATCTGCACAAGAGCCGCAATGACGAGGATGAAGACGATAGTCTGCATGTACTCGATATGCAGCGGAGTGAGGATATAGGTCTGAATCGACCACGCTACGACGGCCGTCAGCGCCATTACGAAAGTTACGGCAGCGCTCATACCGAGCGAAGTCTCGACCTTCGACGACACGCCGAGGAACGGACATATGCCGAGGAACTGCGCCAGAACGACGTTATTGACGAAGATGGCGCCGATGATTATTGCGAAATATTCCATAACTTATTTCTTGGCTAATTTGTTAAACAGAACCATGAGGTAGCCCAACGACAGGAAGCCGCCGGGAGCCAGCACGAATACCAGCGGGGTGAAATCGGCAATGCCGAGCGGCATGCCGAAGATGGCACCGCTGCCGAGAATCTCGCGCACGGCACCTATTACCGTCAGCGAGAGCGTGAAGCCCAGACCGATGCCGATACCGTCGAGAATCGAGTCGAACGCTCCGTTCTTCGAAGCGAACGCCTCGGCGCGGCCCAGAATGACGCAGTTCACCACGATGAGCGGAATGAAGACGCCGAGCGACGCATAGAGCGACGGAACATAGGCCTGCATGAGCATCTGGATGACCGTAACGAACGATGCGATGATGACGATGAACGACGGGATGCGCACCTTGTCGGGAATGATGTTCTTCACGAGCGAAATCACGAAGTTCGACATGATGAGCACGGCCATCGTAGCCAGACCCATACCGAAACCGTTGGCCGCCGAGGTAGTAGTACCCAGCGTGGGGCACATACCCAGAACCAGAACGAACGTCGGGTTCTCCTTGACGATGCCCTTGATTATAAGTTGCAGTTTGTTATTCATTTTCCTCTCCTTCCTGAGTCTGCTGACCCTCGTTATAAGTTGCACCCGAAGCCGTGTCGGCGGCAATCTCGCCGTCGCGAATCTCGACCAGCGCAGCATATGCGCGAGCCATGGCATCGACATACGCGCGCGACGAAATGGTCGCGGCAGTCAGAGCGTCGACATCGCCGCCGTCCTTCTTGACGGCCATCTTCATATCGGCGGGATTCTTGCCGCGGAAGCTGGCGAGCAGAGGGTTGCCCTCGTCGCACATCTTCGTTCCGAGACCCGGAGTCTCGGCCTGTTCCAGCACATTCACGTTATTGACCTCGCCCGACGGCAGGAAACCGACCATCATCTTCACCGTTCCGCCGAAACCGGCCTTGGTCAGCGTCTCGACGGCATAGCCGACGATTTCGCCCGATGCGGTGGCCGTGTAGACGGCAATCGGCAGTTCGTCGATAGTCAAATCGCTCTTGGCGGTCTGCTCGAACTCGGGCAGCACGTTGCTCAGCGCCTCGACCGTAGCCTTGGCCTTGGCCTCGGCGATAGGCTCCTCGGTAATCAAGTTCACGACACCGACCGCAGCCGACGACACGAGCGTAATACCGAACAGCACCGCTACCATATTTATAAGTGTACTTTTCATATTGGTAATCCTCCCTTATTTCTTCACGCCGAAACGACGGGGTTTGACATACTTGTTAATCAGAGGCACGCATGCGTTCATGATGAGAATCGCGAACGACATACCCTCGGGATATGCGCCCCACAGACGGATGCACATCGTGATGACACCGATGCCGACGGCGAAAATCACCGAACCCTTGACCGTCATGGGCGACGTCGAGTAGTCGGTAGCCATGAAGATGGCACCGAGCATCGCACCGCCGGCCACGAGGTGGAAGAGCGGATACTGCCACAGCGCCGCACCGCTCATGCCGCTGCATGCGGCGTAGAGAAGCGCGCAAACGGCAATCGTGCCGAGAACCGTCACGGGAACATGCCACGTGATGACCTTGCGCCAAAGCAGGTAGGCGAAACCTACGAGCAGAGCCACGGCAGCCACCTCGCCGAGCGAACCCGGGACGTTACCGCCGGCCATCTGCGCGAAGTCGGTCGCGGCCAAAGCATCGGCCGTGCGGAACTTCATCGCGGCCAGAGGCGTAGCACCCGAGAAGGCGTCGGTCCAGGCGCCGTCGACGGCGGGGAACGAGGTCATCTGCACGGGATATGCGATAAGGAGGAACACGCGGCCCACCAATGCGGGGTTGAAGGGGTTCTTTCCCAAACCGCCGAATGTCATCTTGCCGATGCCGATGGCCACCAGCGCTCCGATTACGACAATCCACAGAGGAATCGACACCGGGAGGTTGAACGCCAGCAGGACACCCGTAACGACAGCCGAGAGATTGCACACGGTGCAGGGGCCGCCGATGAGGTACTTCTGGATAAGGAACTCGAAGAGGACGCAGCTCAGCACCGACACTGCGGTGACGAGCAGTACGTTCCAGCCGAACACCGCGACCGAGACGGCGAGCGCGGGTATCAGGGCGATGATTACATCGCGCATGATACTTTGGGTCGACATCGCGGAGTGAACGTGCGGCGACGGAGCAACAAAAAGTTTATTTGCCATATCTGTTTCTTTTTTCGTTTGTCTTGTTACTTTTTAGCCGCAGCCGCACGTGCACGGATGATACCCATGACGGTCTGCTTGCCCAGACGGATGTAGTCGAGAAGAGGAATGTTCGCGGGGCAGGTGAACTGGCAGCATCCGCACTCGATGCAGTCGGTGATGCGGTTCTGCTCGTCGGCCTCCCAATTCTTCTTTCGCGCATACTTCGAGATGAGGAACGGTTCGAGGTTCATCGGACATGCCGTGACGCACTTGGCGCACTTGATGCAGGCCGACTCCTCGCCGCGCTGGGCATCCTTGCCGCTCAGCACCGTGATGCCCGAACAACCCTTCGTTACGGGCGATGCCAGGTTGCACATCGCACGACCCATCATCGGGCCGCCGTTGAGCACCTTGCACTCTCCCTCGGGAAGGCCTCCCGCCGCTTCGAGCAGCGTCTCGATGGGAGTACCCATGCGCGTGAGCAGGTTCTTCGGCGAGCTCACCTCCTTGCCCGTTACGGTCACTACGCGCTCGATGAGAGGCTTGTTCTTCTGCACGGCCTCGTACACGGCAACCGTGGTCGAAGCGTTGCACACCACGGCACCCACGTCTATCGGAAGACCCGGCGGGGGCGGAACCTCGCGGCCCGTGACGGCAGCGATAAGCTGCTTCTCACCGCCCTGCGGGTAGCGCACGCGCAGCGGCGTGACCTCGATTCCGGGGTACGACGCAGCCAGTTCGCGCAGGTGAGCGATGGCGTCGGGTTTGTTATTCTCGATGCCGATGTATGCCTTCTCCACGCCGAGCGCCTTTTTCAGTATCTCGACGCCAACGAGCAGCTCCTCGCCGCGTTCGAGCATCGTGCGATGGTCGGAGGTGAGGTAGGGCTCGCACTCTACGCCGTTGATGATGAGGTATTCGGCCTTCTTTCCGGGAGGAACCGACAGCTTGACATGGGTGGGGAACGTCGCACCGCCCATACCGACGATGCCGGCGTCCTTGATTTTGGCTATGATGTCGGCCGGAGCGAGCGTGCACTCGCGTTTGAGCTCCTTCGAGCGGTCGACGGTCTCGACCCACTCGTCGCCCTCGCGCTTGATGGTAATCATCATCT
>CAMWIG010000180.1 GCA_947174295.1 uncultured Alistipes sp.
CCCGTCAAGGTTGTAGTGCCATGAAGATGTACTCTTTCCCATCGGGGCGCGGTTCACGACCCGACACGGGGACATCCCTCTTATTGCTGTTGAACATTCAACTTTCCACGGTTTTTGGTAACAGCAACGCGAATCACGCCTATCCGACGGATCGCTTATCGCAAAGATAATACAAATAATTCGGATTTACAACCGATTGCAATAATATTATGCAATTTTTGGTTCGATGCTACGATATGCCTGCAAATCTCGAACCATCGGAATGGATTTTTCGCTCCGCTGCGTTGCGCTGAGAATAACACGGCTGCGCGCGGCTGCAACAAAAAAGCAAGGGCGCAGGTGCAGCCCCAACAGTCGGCCTCGCGAGCCTTGGAATGGTAACTGCCCTTACGCCCAAGCCAGCCGCCCGCACCAGGTGCAGGGGCAAAGCAATGGTTTCGGACAAATTTTATATCGAGAAATACCTATTGCAAAGACGATAGTCGAAAGTTTAGAGCGGTATAAAAGTTTGTCCTAACCTTTAATAATATGTCGGCAGCTATGTAGCCGCGTCTGTCTGCAAAGGTAACATAATTTTATATATTTCTCGTTATGCGACCTTGCTTGCAATAAAAAAGGCATGGTCTGCATTCATTGTCAGAAAGGTACTGTGGAGAGACCCGTAAAGCAATACAATGCAAAAAACCACGCCCGTAAGGTGTAGTATAAATCAGTCACCCTGCGGGGCATGGTTGCGACCCGCGCGGGCATTCACTCTTGCTGCTTTACAAATAACTTTCCACAGTTTTTTCTGACAGCAACGCGATTCGCGCCTATCCGACTAATCGCTTATGACAAATATAATACAAATAATCCGAATTTACAGCCGATTGCGTAATATTCATGCGATTTTCGGTCGACCCACCGATTTACATGTCATTACATTTCGTTCAGAATGACCATGCAGGCTAATGCCGCGTAGATCTGATTGCGCAGCTGCGCTGCGACGGGCCGCAGCCTGGGGGCGGCGGAGGCCCGCTATCTTCGAAAGCAGGCACTCCGCAGGCTGCGTCCGCAAAAGGACGTAATCATGCGGGCGGCGAGCGTTACAATATGAAAATAGGGTGCTGATTACCCGTTGATAATCGCCGATTGCGCAGCTGCGCTGCGGCTGGGCCGTAATGCGAATCTCCCGGTGCACACGCGTGCATCGGGAGATTCGATGTCGCCGACAAGGCGGGATTACTTGTTGATTTTGGCCCACGAGTCTTTGAGCGTCACCGTGCGGTTGAAGACGGGGTGCTCGGGCGTCGAGTCCGTGTCGGGGCAGAAATAGCCCACGCGCTCGAACTGGTAGGTGGTGCCTGCCGCAGCATCGCGCAGCGACGGTTCGAGGTAGCCGGTAATTCGGACCATCGAGTCGGGGTTCAGGTTGTCCTCCCACGTCTTGCCCTCCTCGACGTCGTTGGGGTCTTCGGTCAGGAACAGCGGGTTGAACAGACGCACCTCGGCCTCCACGGCGTGCGGTGCCGACACCCAGTGGATTACGCCCTTCACGCGGCGGCCGTCGCTCGACGAGCCGTTGCCCGACATGGGGTCGTAGGAGCAGCGCAGCTCCGTGATGTTGCCCTCGGCGTCCTTGACGACCTCCTCGCACTTGATGAGGTAGGAGTAGCGCAGGCGCACCTCGCCGCCCGGCGCGAGACGGAAGAACTTCTTGGGCGGGTTCTCCATGAAGTCGTCGCGCTCGATGTAGAGTTCGCGCGAGAAGGGAACCTGACGCGTTCCGGCCGACTCGTCCTCGGGGTTGTTGATGCAGGTGAACAGCTCGGTCTTGTCCTCGGGATAGTTGGTGATGACCACTTTCAGAGGGTTCAGCACGGCCATGCGGCGCTCGGCCACACGGTTCAGGTCCTCGCGCACGCAGTATTCGAGCTTGCCGAGGTCGATGACGTTGTCGCGCTTGGCGACGCCCACCATCTCGGCGAACGCACGCACCGACGCCGGAGTGTAGCCCTTGCGGCGCAGTGCGCAGATGGTCGGCATGCGGGGGTCGTCCCAACCCATCACGACGCCCTCCTGGACGAGTTTCAGCAGGCGGCGCTTGGACATCATCGTGTAGGTGAGGTTCAGACGCGCGAACTCGTACTGGTGCGAGGGGAAGATGCCCAGCTTGTCGATGAACCAGTCGTAGAGCGGACGGTGCACGTCGAATTCGAGCGTGCATATCGAGTGCGTAATCTGCTCGATGGAGTCGCTCTGGCCGTGGGCGTAGTCGTACATCGGGTAGATGCACCACTTGTCGCCCGTGCGGTGATGCTCGGCGTGGATGATGCGGTACATTATCGGGTCGCGGAAGAGCATGTTGGGGTGAGCCATGTCTATCTTCGCGCGGAGCACCTTCTCGCCGTCGGCGAACTCGCCGTTCTTCATGCGTATGAACAGATCGCGGTTCTCCTCGACCGAGCGGTTGCGCCACGGCGACTCCGTGCCCGGCACGGACACCGTGCCGCGACCCTCGCGAATCTGCTCCTGAGTCTGGTCGTCGACATAGGCGAGGCCCTTGTCGATGAGCTCCAAGGCCCACTCGTAGAGCTGCTCGAAGTAGTCGGAGGCGTAGCGTTCGAGCGCCCAGTCGAAGCCGAGCCACTTGATGTCGCGCTTGATGGAGTCGACGTACTCGACATCCTCCTTCGTCGGGTTGGTGTCGTCGAAGCGCAGGTTGCACTTGCCGCCGTACTTCTTCGCCAGTCCGAAGTTGATGCAGATGCTCTTGGCGTGGCCGATGTGCAGGTAGCCGTTCGGCTCGGGCGGGAAGCGGGTCTGTACGCGGGTCTCGCCGCGTGCGACGGCCTCCTGGATTATCTCGTCGAGAAAGTTAGCGGCTTTCTCTTTGGTCGTGTTTTCGTTAGATGCGATTGCCATATTATCTCTGAATTTATTGCGCAAATTTATGCAAAAATAACCGATGTTGTTCTATTTCCGGCCCTTATTGAATATTTTTTCGATGTCGACGCTAAGACGCACCACCTGCTGGTTGCCCAGTCCCGTGCCGTCGTAGTGGAAAATCATGCACGCCTCGACGGTCACCGAGCGGTTGAAGAACGAGCGCTCGTAGCCTATCGACGTGCGGTTGTAGACGTGCTCGGTGGTGGCGTAGAAACGCTCGCCCGAGTAGAGCTCAGAGCCGTGCACGGCGTAGTAGGGCATGAGGTTCTCGCCGACGAAGAGCGTGTTTTCGATCTTCACGCCCCAGCGCGTCATCTTGAAGTCGAGCTGCCCGCCGCAGGGCTTTTTCCACCCCTCCTCGAAGCGGCGCACGCGCTGCGGCGCGAGGAGCATGCCCAGCTTGACGTCGAAGTCGAAGAAGGCCGTGAACTCGCTGCCCGCAAATGGGTTAAAGAGCATGTTGTCCGAGACGTTGTGCTCCTCGACGCTCGACGCGAAGTGGAACATCGAGAATGCGTAGCCGAAGTAGAAGTTGTCGCACACGGTGTAGCGGCCGGCCGAGAGTATGCGGAACTTCTCGCGCGAGGCCTTGCCGTAGATTCCCTCCCAGTCGATGCCGAACTCGACGTAGGTCTTGGGGCGCGACGTGGAGCGGTAGGCGCCCAGAAAACCGGCCATGCGGTTCTTGTAGAACGCGAGCGAGTCGCTGAAAAAGGCTTTCGAATAGTCGCCCGTGAGAGCCTTGCGGTCGAAGACTCCGGCGTAGGCCTCGACGTTCTCGGTGCGGAACGAGTAGTAGAGCAGCGGACGCGCGCGGGTGAGGAACTTCTTGTCGTCGCCGAAGTCCTGCAACAGGTCGACGCCGATGATGAGCCGGTTTTTCTCGGCCCACTGCACGCCGACACGGGGCGACAGACGCGCCGAGAAGAGGGTCTTCGATTCGTCGAACGTGTTGCCCGAGTATTCGCGGTTGTCGAAGCGGGTGGTGAAGCCCGTGCCGACGATTATCTCCTGTGCGTGCAACCCCCCCCCTGCCGCAAGGAGCAACGCTACGAGCGAAAGCAGTCTTTTTTTCATGATTGATACGTTATGATGCGTTAGCCGCGGGCCCGTTCGGGCGCGCCGACCGCGCAAAGGTATAAATTTTTCGCAAAAACGAATGCGACACTTCGCCCGAAGCATCGCATCCGCCCTGAAATTGAGAGTCTCCGTCCGGCCTGCAACCTAACCGACACATCCGAACCGGGAAGATTCAATTCTTAATTTTGAATTCTTAATTTTGAATTCTTAATTTTGAATTTTGAATTAGAATATGTGGTACGCCACCGTCAGTCCTGCCATGACGATCGAAACCATCGACATGAGCTTGATGAGGATGTTGAGCGACGGGCCCGACGTATCCTTGAACGGGTCGCCCACGGTGTCGCCCACGACCGTGGCCTTGTGCGATTCGGAGCCCTTGCCGCCGAAGTTGCCCTCTTCAATCATCTTCTTGGCGTTGTCCCACGCACCGCCCGAGTTGGCCATGAAGACCGCCAGCACGAATCCCGAGCCGAGACCTCCGACGAGCAGACCCATGACGCCTGCCACGCCGAACACGAGACCCATCAC
>CAMWIG010000181.1 GCA_947174295.1 uncultured Alistipes sp.
TGCACGGCGGGCCGTAGCGGAGAGCGACTCGATGTCGGAGCCGTTGCCCGAAGTGGTTCGTGCCCTTGTAGCCGCGCATCTGGGGCTTGTCGAGACGCTTGTAGTCGAAGACGATGAGACCCTCGCCCCAGAACTCGATCTGACGCTGCAAGAAGATTTCGTCCTGAATGCCCTTGCTGTCGGTAGCGCGGCAGACATAGTTCGGGTTGCGCGTCTTGGCGAACGCTTCGAGCAGGCTCTTGCCTTCGTCGGCGTTGAGCATGGCCTTGGCCTCAGCCTCGATGAGGTACATCTCCTCGACACGCATGGTGGGGTAGTCGGCCGCAGCTGCGATGTTCGACGTCTGGGTGTTGCCGTTGGCCGGGCGGAACTTGATACCCGTGTAGTCGGGCACCGATTCCAGCCATGCGGCGTTCTGATTGGTCTTGTAGTTGTACTTCGAACGGTCGGGGTCGAGCCACGACTGCTTGCGCCAGTCGGTGTCGGGAATCTTGTTGTAGAGGTTCACGTCGATGAGCTTCGCGGAGCGTCCGCTGTCGGCGCCGCTGTAACCGAACGTAGCCTCGGGTGCCAGCATGGATACCCAGTTGCAGATACCCGTCTTGACGGTACGGTCGTCGCTCGTCACCTCTACGCCCCACAGCCACGACGTGTTGGAGAGCGAGTTGAAACCGGTCGTGGTATTCGTCCACTCGGCTTCGGTGAGCATGCGTGCGCCGCTCAGGTCGATTGCTTTGCGTGCGGCCTCGGCAGCCTCGGTCCACTTCTCCATTTGGAGGTAGGTGCGGGCCAGAAGACCGTAAACGACGCTCTGGTCGATTTGCGACTTCTTCTCGCGGGTGTAGCCGTCGAGATATTTCAGTGCGTTGGTCAGGTCGCGGACGATAACATTCTCGTACATCTCGTCGTGAGGCAGGCGTTCGTTGTAGCGAGCCTCGCTCTCGGTGGTGTACTGGTCGATGTAGGGAACGGTCAGACCGCTGTAAGCACCCGACAGGGAGCCTTTGTACTCGTAGACGCGAGCCAGATAGAGGTAGCTGAGCGCACGGTATGCCAGGCTCTGGCCGATTGCACGGCGGGCCGTAGCGGAGAGCGACTCGATGTCGGAGCCGTTGCCCGAAGTGTTCATGGTGAGAAGCACGTTGTTCGAAAGGTTAATCATTCGGTACATGTACATCCACACGAAGTAGGGCAGCGAGCCGGTGTCTTCGAGGTCGAGGCATGCGCGCCAGTAGAGACAGCCGTTATCGTAGCCGTAGTCCTCGATGGCTACGTCGCATGTCAGAGCATCCATGGCCATGCAGACCGCGGGGAAACCGAAGTCCCAGTGCTCCTCGTAAATTGTCATACTCTCGCCCATCCAAGAGATCATCGCTTTGGTAGCGGCATCAAGACCGGAATCCGAATTGGCAATCTGTTCGTTGGTGACGTAGCCGTTGTGCGGGAACTCCTCTTTGAGGCAGCTCGACAACAGCACGGGGGCAGCGCAGAGTATCAAGATATATTTGATGGTATTTTTCATATTCTAATAATGTCTTTTTGTTACTGTGCTGTTAGAACGTAATCGTAACACCTCCCGAAATGGTGCGGATAGGCGAGTAGAGCGTATCGTTGGTTACACCGTTGAACGACTGGCGGGGGTCGAAGCCCTGACGACGCGACCAGTAGCATACGTTCTCGCATGCGAGGTAGACGCGCAGCGACTGAATCGAAGCCTTCTTCATCCACTTGGCCGGGAACGTGTAACCTACGTTGATGTTCTGCAAGTTCAGGTACGATGCGTCGGTAAGGAAGCGATCGGTGTAGCCTGCCGTGTAGAGATCCTGATAGCGGAAGCGGGGAATCTCGCTGTTGGGACGCTCGGGAGTCCACGATTTGAGGATGTCGCGGTGGATGTTGTAACCTGCCGACGCACCCGAAGGCGAACTCATCGTGCGGTAGTAGCCGTAGTCCATCGCCCAACCGCCTATCTGGTAGGTGAAGTTGATCGAAACGTCGACGCCGTAGAAGCGGAGCGTGGTTCCGAAACCGCCGTTTACGTCGGGAATGGCCGATTTGCCGATTTCACGATAGCTGGCATTCGAATAGTTCGTGGTTGTGCTCCACTCCTTGGTCTCGGTGTCCTGCTTCCAGTAGAGAGCCTCGCCGGTGTCGGGATCGACGCCTGCGCTCGATTTCAGATACCAGCTGTACAGGGGTTTGCCCTCGGCCATCCAGTAGTAGCCGTTCTGATAGCCGTTGTTGGTCTCGATGAGCTCCGACGGCAGCTTGTCGATGGTGTTCTTGTAGTGCGACAGATTGAGGTGCATGTCCCACTCGAAGTTCTTGGTGCGCATCAGCACGCCCTGCAAGTCGAGCTCGATACCGGCGTTGTGCATGTCGCCGATGTTGGCATAGTAGGACGAGTAGCCCATCGACGGGGGAGCCGGCAGCGAGAAGAGCATGTCGGTGGTCTTGCGGTAGTAGTACTCGACGCTACCGGCCAGACGACCCTTCCAGAAGCTGAAATCGACACCGACGTTGGTACTTGCGTTGGTCTCCCACGTGATGTCGGGGTTACCCTTGGCATAGAACTGTATGGCCAGGTCCGAACCGGCTACGCTGATGGTCGAACGGTCGGTGTACATGAACGAGCCGATGCCGTCGTTACCCTGCGTACCGTAGGACGCCTTCAATTTCAGGATGTCGACCCAGGGAGCGTTGAACCACTTCTCGCGGTTGATTACCCACGCGGCCGATACCGCCCAGAAGTTACCCCAGCGGTGATCCTTCGCGAAGCGCGACGAACCGTCGCGGCGGTACATGAAGTTGGCTACGTAGCGGTCGTCGTAGTTGTACTCGGCGCGGCCGAACCAACCCTCCTTGTTGTAACCCAGCTCGCCGGACGACGTGCTGCCCATGATGACGGCACCCGAGAGTTCGAGATAGTCGTCGGCGAAGAGGTTCGACTTGTTGCCAGTCAGCGACGACTGGGTGTATTTGGTGAACTCGTGACCTACCATGACGTTCAGGTGGTGTACGTCGTTGATGGTCTTCGTGTAGTTGAGCAGCTGCTGGATGTTGTACGAGAACAAGCGGCCGTGCGACTTGTAGACGATACCGTTCATGTCGGAGTAGCCGCCGTAGTAACGGTTCGTCAGGCTCGTGCCGCGATACTCGTCGAGGTTCATACCGGCGTTGAAGCGGAACGTGAAGTCTTTCAGGAACGCGAATTCAGCGAAAGCGTCGCCGGAGAATGCGTTGCCGTCGGTCTTGCTCTCGATGTCGAGCAGGTTGGTAGCCACGGCGTTCGAGTCGTTCATCACGGGGCGGCGCAGGCCGGGGAAGCTCGTACCGAAGTCGTAAGCCGTGAAGCCGTACTGGTCCTTCATGATGTTGCCCTGGCCGTCACGCACGTAGAGCGGGTAGATAGGAGCCACCTGCGTAACGATACCGAAAAGGTTGCTGGTCGAAGTGGAGCTGGTCGAAGCCTCTTCGTAGACGCCCTGCGAATTGTAGTGGGCGTAGCTTGCGCTCGCACCGATTTTCAACCACTTCTTGACCTGATAGTCCGCTTTCAGACGTGCCGTCAGACGCTCCATGTAGGAGTTCTCGACGATACCCTGGTCGTTCAGGTAGCCGAACGAAGCGTAGAAGTGTCCGCGGTCGCTGGCGGCCGAAGCGGAGAGGTTGTACTCCTGACGGAGCGAAGTCTTGAATGCGGCATCCTCCCAGTCGTCGGGGGTGACGAGGTACTCCTTGCCGTCGGTGCCGGTGTAGTGGCGGCCGAGCGTGGCGTTGGGGTTGATTTTGCCGTTGGTTCCGATGAAGTACTGACCCTGGGGAACGTCGTAGACGATGTAACCCAAAATCTGCTCCAACGTGTTGTTGGCTACGCCGTGCGCGACGTTGGGAGCCAGACCGCGGCCGTCGTTGTAGCCGTTCAGGTAGTAATCGTAGATACCGCCGTATAAAGTCTCGTAATATGCTGCGGGGTTGTCGATATATTCGTACTTTTGTACGGCACGTGAGTTCACACCCCACTTGGCGTCGAACGAGATGGTGGCTTCACCGGCCTTTCCGCGCTTGGTGGTTACCATGATGACGCCGTTGGCACCGCTCGAACCGTAGAGCGAGGTCGACGCAGCGTCTTTGAGGACGGTCATCGACTCGATGTCGTTGGGGTTGATGAGCGACAGGTCGCCGTAGTAGGGCTGGCCGTCGACCACCCACAGAGGCTCGTTCGACGACGAGATCGAACCCAGACCGCGGATGATGACGTTCGGCTGGGAACCCGGCTGACCCGACGAGGTCGCCAGCGTGATGCCCGGAACGGCACCGGCCAGTGCGTTGGTGATATTCGACGTCTGGGTCTTGGCGATATCGTCGGATTTCATGACCGAAGCGGAACCGGTGAACGCCTCCTTTTTGGTGGTACCGAACGCTACGACCACGACGTCGTCGATTGCTTTGATATTTTCGTTCAGAGTGACGTTTATCGAC
>CAMWIG010000182.1 GCA_947174295.1 uncultured Alistipes sp.
GGTACAGGTCGTGAACGGAGTTCCGGCGACGAACGTCTACGGAGCGCAGTCGATGCCAGACGGTTTCGATTTCAGCCGAATCGGCCGCAACGGCGACTACGGATACTGGGACCACCTCGACTACATCGTGGACTGCGCCCGCGACAAGGGGATATACGTCGGCATGGTCTGCATCTGGGGCGGGCTCGTCAAGGCCGGGCTCATGAACACCGCCGAGGCGAAGTCCTACGGCCGTTTCCTCGCCGAGCGCTACAAGGACGCGCCCAACATCGTGTGGATAATCGGCGGCGACATACGCGGCGACATCAAGACCGAGGTATGGGAGACGCTGGCCCGCACCATAAAGCGCTTCGACGCAAACCACCTGATGAGCTTCCACCCCTTCGGCCGCACCTCGTCGGCCACATGGTTCCACGATGCCGAATGGCTGGACTTCAACATGTTCCAGAGCGGACACCGCCGCTACGACCAGACCCGCGGCGACGGCGACTCCACGGCGCAGGCCTCGGTCGCCGAGGACAACTGGCGGTACGTAGCGGAGGGGCTGTCGCGAGTGCCGGCCAAACCGATTCTCGACGCCGAGCCGAGCTACGAGGACATTCCGCAGGGCCTGCACGACACGTTGCAGCCCCGCTGGCAGGCGCACGACGCACGACGCTACGCCTACTGGTCGGTATTCGCCGGCGCATGCGGGCATACCTACGGCCACAACTCCATAATGCAGATGCACGGCGGCGGCCGCACGGGAGCATACGGAGCGCGTAAGCCGTGGCGCGAGGCGATGCTCGACCCGGGATTCAACCAGATGAAGCACCTCCGGCGGCTAATGGAGACGTTCCCCTGCATCGGGCGGCAGCCCGACCAGAGCGTGATAGCCTCCGGAAACGGCACGCGATACGACCGCGCCGCAGCGATGCGCGGCAGAGACTATCTTATGGTCTACACCCACACCAACCGACCGCTGACGGTCGACCTGCGCAAAATCGAAGGCCGGCGCAAGCACGTATGGTGGTACGACGTGACAAACGGGAAGTTGGAGTACGTCGGCCTGTTCCGCAGCGGCATACGCCGCTTCCGCCACGACGGAGCCGAGGGCCCAGGCAACGACCGCGTACTTATCGCCGCCGACTCCGAAAGCCGCCACATCGCTCCCGAGCAGCCGGCGATTACCGCCGAATAGCGGCTGGAAAAGCAATCGCGCGGGACTCTACGGTGAGTTCCGCGCGATTGACATTATCTGTCGGCAGCGATGAAATTGGTCCGCACCGTCGGTTCATATGAAGGCAGGCCTACTCCCGCCCGACGCCCAGCGTCGATGCAGCGCAGCAGCCACGCCATGTTCTCGCCCAGCGTGCGCATGGTCTGCAACCCCTCGGCATCCTTGCGGACGTCGTCCGGCGTGGAGCCGTGCACGGAGTTCCAGTACTGCGACGTAACGATAGGCATGCTGGCTATCGCGAAGTACTGATTCAGCTGCTCGAACGTCGCCGAAGCGCCGCCTCTGCGGCACGAAACCACCGCCGCGCCGACCTTTCCGGCCATACGGCCCCCGGCAGCGAAGAACAAACGGTTCAGAAACGACACGATTTGGCCAGTCGGACCGCTGTAATATACCGGCGAACCGACCACGAATCCGTCGAACTCGTCTATCCGCGACAGTATGTCGTTCACTGCATCGCCGCGGAAGCAGCGGCCGGTCTTCGCACAACTCATGCAGGCTATGCAGCCGGCAACGGGATGCCGGCCCAGATATAGGATTTCCGTCTCCACGGCGCGAGCGTTAAGGGTCGCAGCCACCTCGTCGAGCGCCGTGCGCGTGCAGCCGTACTCGTTGGGGCTGCCGTTAATCAAAAGAACCTTCATGGCAAGGCATATTTACTTTATCGTGTCGGAATTCTGATTGTAGGCCTTGGCCACGCAGCGCCACTCGCCGTCGATTTTCAGCAGCAGCAGGTAATCGGTGAAATCTATGCGGCCGCCCCACCCCTCTTCGAGCACACGCACTACGGCGACGGTCTCTTCGACCGCGACGACATCGACCCGCGACTTGAACCCTTCGCCCGCACCGACCGAATCGACATTGCGGTAGAACTGCTCGATCGGACCGCGCTCCAACTTGCCGTCGAGCCAGCCGAACAGCACGGCATCGTCGACGAACAGTTCACGGGCATGGCGGCTGTCGCCCTCGGCGACGCTGCGCACGAACTTCATGGCTGCGGCCTCCACGGCCGCGTACTCTTCAATTGTTGCTCTCATAATCTCGAATAGTTTTCGGTTTGACGATGCAAAATTATACCATACTCGACATCGAAACAAGTACTGCGAAATTATTCATATACTGAAAAATTTATCCCCGTACCGTAATATTCACAGGAAAACGGTACCTTTGCCGAAAACGACAGACGTATTATGTACGAGCGCAAGACACCGATAGATTTCAGCTGCCCGCTGCGGCTGACCCTCAGCTTCATGGGGCCGAAATGGAACACCTGCATACTCGACGAGCTGCGCCGCGGCCCGCTTCGCCCGAGCCAGCTGCACCGGGCCCTGCCGGCAGCGACTCCGCGCGTGCTGAACATGCAGCTCAAAGAGCTGGAAGCCGACGGACTGGTTCGCAAAGTGATATATCCCGAGCTGCCGCCGCGCTCGGAGTACTACATAACCGAACTCGGCGAGAGCCTGCTGCCCATAATCGACGCGATGAGCGAATGGGGCGAGCGGCACAGAGAGTGCTTCGACAAAAAATAGAGCGGTGCCCGGGTTATCTCCCGGCACCGCGCCATACGCCGTCCGCAGCCGTCGCTACGGGTGACGTGCGGCCCACTCCGCCCTGCGCATATCGGGCAGGTGGGTGACCTTGAAGTGTTCGAACTTCGCATCGAAGCCGCTGCCGTCGGGGCTGGCGGCCATCATGCCGACATGCACCGGGCGGTTGTCCTCGAACCATGCGTTGCGCATCATAGTGTAGTGCTCGTCGTCGAACGAGTAGAAGACCTCGACGGCATCCAACCGCCTGACGGCCTTAATCCAGACGCAAGGCACAGCTTCGTCCAACGCAATGACGCTCCAATCCGACGTGCGGTGCGTTACGACCACGCTGAGATTGAATCTGCCGTCGACGAATTCGATTCCGGCCTTGATGTAGTTCTCGCAGTCGATTCGAAGCATCAGCCCCGCCTGGTCGAAACGGGCCTTGTAATCGCCCGATACCTTGACCTTGGCCTCGAACTCCCCGCCATAGGTCGCGTAGTAGAACGGTGCGTCGTCCACCGTAAAACCGTAGTGCGAGATACGCCAGTAGTCGCTCTGCGGAGTGACGAACATCGAGAGCGCACCATCCTCGACGCTCCACCGCCCGGGTTCGTTGAACCACTGCATCTTTTCGAGCGTCTGGGCCATGCACGTCCCGGCGGCCGCAATCATAAAAACAAAAAACAGAATCTTTTTCATATGCTATGTATCGAATTGGTTGCAGGTCGACTCTTCGCCGGAGGCAAAGCGAGATATTTTCCAACCTCTTATTGTCTGCGAAGCGATTTCGAATTACCTTTGCAAAGGTAGAACCGCACGGCGGAATACGCAATGATTATTAATAACCATTTCTCGACACATGGCAACGGCAAAAGAGTTGAACAAGGTGCTTCTCGGGCAGGATTTCGAGGCGGACGCTCCGCACTCCGCGGAGTCGGAGGCATACATGGCCGCGGCACGCAGCTACGCGTCCATGGAGAGTGCCGTGGCCGTACTGAGCGACATGGCGACCGACGCGAGCATCATATTCTACGGAGGATTCGCCGAACGTCTCGGACTCGGCACGCACGGCACGCACGAGCGGATTCGGTCAATATGGGAGAGCGCGATTCTGGGCTCGGTGCACCCCGACGATTTGAGGAACAAATACATACAGGAGCTGCGCTTCTACCACTTCGTCAAGCGGCTGCCGGCCGCACGGCGCTACGACTATTATCTCGCCGGCAAACTGCGCATGAAGGATGGGTCGGGAGGATATGTTCAGGTGCTTCACCGCATGTTTTACAAGCCCGACGCATCGGGCGAAAACATTCGATTCGCACTGTGCCTGTACAATCCTCTGACATTCGAGGTGCCGGCCGGCGGCCTGGCTGTGAACTCACTGACGGGGGAGACTATGGAACTGGGAAGGCGTGACAACGCAGGCATTCTGACCGAACGCGAGAGACAGGTTCTCTGCCTGATTGCCGAAGGGCTGATGAGCAAGAACATCGCCGACGCCCTCTCGATAAGCATCAACACCGTAAGCCGGCACCGTCAGGAGATTCTGAAAAAATTGCAGGTGCGCAACTCCATCGAAGCGTGCCGCATCGCAAAGGATATGGAGTTGATTTGAACCGCAGCGCCGGCGCTACGACCGGCTGCGGCTCTGCTCCTTCTCACGCGCTGCATGCTCGGCATCGAGCTGGGCCCGCGATTTTGATTTGGTGACCAGCCACAC
>CAMWIG010000183.1 GCA_947174295.1 uncultured Alistipes sp.
TGTCGACCTGCATGTCGTGCGGTGTCGACAGGTAGGTGCTGCTGCCGACGACCTACTCGGCGACTTCAAAGCTGTAGTACTAGCTGCCCCAGCGTATGCGTCCGTCGTACTTGCCGGGGAATATGTCGTAATAATCGCGGTAGAGGTCGGCGATGCCGAAGCGGCAGCGCAGCGTCGTCGTGTCGTTTTCCTTGTAGAGATAGTGCAGCGACTGCCCCAGTTCGTAGTAGTCGTCCAGCAACAGCGTGTCGATTTCGCTGCGGTGCGTGAGGTCGATGCGTCCGTCGTCGAGCAGCAGCCCCGTGCGTGCGGCCAGCCGTTCGGCGCGTTCGGTCTGCGAGCGGAGACCTATCCGCTCGGCCGAGAAGCGCGGTACGTAGGCCGTGACGAAGAAGAGCAGTGCGGCCGCCGCGGCTACGTAGTGGTAGCGGCCCGTGCGGCGGGAGAGGAATGCCAGGGTGCAGAAGCTCATCACTGCGCCGCAGATGATGAGATAGACGCGCCAGTCGGTGTATCCGTACTCGATTATGCGGTGCGCCACGCCCGTCCAGAAGAGTACGAGCGTCGGCAGAACGATGATGCTCAGCCGGTCGAAGAAGCGGTCGAACATCCGCCGGCCGGTGTTTTCGCGCATGGCCCGCACGACGAATGCCGTCATCGTGTAGCCGAAGACCATGTAGGCCACGCCGCCCTTGGGCAGCGACCACGTGACGATGATTTTGGCAAGATAGACGTAGAGGATGGCCGTGTAGACGAACAGCGCCGGCGCGAGCAGGTAGTTGACTATTCCGTCCGTCAGGCGCGAGGTGGCGGCTGCGCTGCGCACGCGCTCCGAAAATCGCATGTCGAGCAGCGTGAGCAGCAGCGTACCCGTCAGCAGGGTGTTTATCACGGCGATGCCGTCCTTGTAGATGTGCTGTACCGCGCAATTGTCCATTATGCCGAAGATGTAGCCCAGCGAACACCATATCGCCGACCACACGCCGTTTATGGCGGCGTTGCAGATGAGGAGCGCCACAGCCGTCTCGACGTAGGCCGAACAGTCGGCGGCGAAGCGGCGGTTGTCCGTCGAACGGCGGGCGAGAAGCAGCGCCAGCGGAGCGAGTATCGTGACGCTGATTACGTATTGGCTCGTCGTAATCCACGCCTCCAAACTATCCGCCGGTATGAGTACGGCCGCCGCGACCCACGGTATCCACGAGACGTAGTACGCCGCGCGCAGCCGACCGTTGCGCGTTCGGATGTTGAGGGCGAGCGCCGTGGCCGCAGCGAGCGGTGCAAGACATACCCACCATGGGGTCGGCATTCCGAAGTAGTCGTGCCACCATGCCAGAAGCAGCAGGAACAGTATGCCCGTCTCGACGGGGTAGCGTTGCCATATCTTCGACCAGGTGCGAAGAAGATTCGAAAGTGTTTCGCGCAGAGACATAGTCAATTAGCAATTAAAAATGAGTAATGAGCGATTGTTTTGTGAGGCGTCGGGGTGGGGCGGCGCGTCTATTTTCCGGTGAACAGCTTGCGTACTATGGCGCGCACCTCGGCCATGGCTTCCAGACGGAATGCTGCGGCGAGTGCGGTGTAGACCGCCGCGCCGGCTGCGATTCCGGCGGCCAGACGCAGCGATACGGCCGCCGTGTCCAGGGCCGAGAGGGTAATGCGCACGATGGCGTACATCGCGGCGGAGAGGGCGGCGGGCGGTGCCACGGTGCGGACGAACGTGCCGGCGGTGAACTCCGAGAAGCGCGTCGAGAGCGCGACATTGACCGCCATCTCTACGGCCGCAGCGGCGACGAGTCCCCATGTCAGGGCCATGACGCCCACGGGAATCGTCGCGGCGAGTATGGCGGCCATGACGGTTTTCTTGACGATTTCGGCGCGCACGATGGCACGTCCGTCGCTGCGCACCTTCACGACGTTGAGCGCCACCGATGCCAGCGGCGCGAAGAGTCCCGTGAGGCATATCGCCTCGAAGTAGGGAACGGTAGGCATCCACTTCTTGCCCAGCAGCAGCGCGAACGTATCCTCGGCGACGGCCGACAGCCCCGTCATGACGGGGAACATGGCGAACGCAACGACCATGACCACCTGCCGGTAGCTCTCGGCGAACTTGCGTTCGTCGCCGTCGATGTTCGACAGTGCCGGAAAGGTGACGTTCTGCACGGCCTGCGTCGTGGACGACACGGGCAGTTCTTTGAGTTTCTGCGCCTGGTTGAAGAATCCGAGCGTGGTGACCGAGTAGAGACGGCCGACGAAGAGTGCCGGCAGATTGTTGAACAGCGTGGAGCTCAGGTCGGTTGCGAGCAGTCGCAGCCCGAACGGCGATAGCTTCCGTAGCGGTTCGGCGTGCATGCCGGCCGAGGGTCGCCAGCCGCCGAAGCGCCACAGCAGCGCCGACTTGACGGTCATTTGCGCGAGCCGCTGCCCCACCAGACACCACACGCCGCAGCCGCCCATGGCCATGGCGACGGCGAGCAGGCCGCTGGCGAGCGACGAGGTGAAGACTATTTTCGAGATGGTGTCGAAACGGAACCTGCGCGAGAGAATCGTGTTCTGGATTACGCCCAGGGCGTTTATCGGCAGAAGCAGAAATAGTATCGGCGCGATGCGCGAGAGCATCGGCGAGTCGTAGTAGGCGGCCAGTGCGGGCGACGCTGCGGTGAGCAGTACGTAGGCGCCGGCCGACATGGCCATGTTGAAGCCGAATACCGACTTGTAGTCCTCGTCCGAGGGCTCGGCGCCGCGGATGAGCGCTTGCGAGAAGCCGCTGTCGACGAGCATCAGTGCCACGGCCGAGAATACCGTCAGCACGGCCATCATGCCGTAGTCGTCGGGCGACAGATGCCGTGCGACGATGATGCTGACGCCCATTTGCAGCAGCATGGTGCCCGCTTTCTCGGCGATGCTCCACGCTACGCTTCCGGCGACCTTGTCTCTGAGCTCCCCGGCTTTCATGACGCTACTCCCTGCCTTTTGCCAGATCGACCGTGCGACGGCGTATGTCGGCCAGACGTGCTATCTCGACGTAGGACGCACCGCGCGTCGGGCCGAAGCTGCCGCCCACGGAGACGAGCAGGTCGCTGTCGTCGAGGTGGGTGTACTGGTCGATGAAGTCGACGGCGTCGATCAGGAAGTGGTACTTGTCGTTTTCGTCGTGCGTGCGCAGGATGGGCACTACGCCGTAGGAGAGCGCCAGAATGCGCTGCGCGTGGAGCGTGTAGCACACCGCGAGCACCTTCTTGCGGCCGCGGAATGCCGACAGATAACGGCCCGTGCGTCCCGAGAGCGTGTCGGTGATGATGAATCGTATGGGCAGGTTGGTGCAGGCGCGCACGGCCGACCGCGCGACCTGTGCGGTGATTTCGTGGTCGACCGACACCATGTTGATGTCGACGATGGGGGCGAAGTGCTCTTCGTCCATCTCGATCGAGCGTGCGATGCGCGACATGGTCGACACGGCCTCCTCGGGATAGTCGCCCGTGGCGGTCTCGTCGCTGAGCATCACGGCGTCGACGCGTTCGTAGATGGCGCTCGCCACGTCGTTCACCTCGGCACGCGTCGGACGCGGCGAGTGAACCATCGAGTAGAGCATCTGAGTGGCGATGATTACGGGGCGCTTGGCGGCGATGCAGCGCTCGACAATCATGCGCTGCGTGCTGGGTATCTTCTCGGCTGGAAGTTCGACGCCGAGGTCGCCGCGAGCCACCATGATTCCGTAGGAGGCCTCGATGATTTCGTCGATGTTGTCCAGACCCTCCTGGTTTTCGATCTTGGAGATGATTTTTATCGGACTGCCGTAGCTGTCGAGAATATCCTGCACGGCCTTCACGTCGCGGGCGCTGCGCACGAACGAATGGGCGATGAAGTCGACGTCGTTGTTGACGGCCCACTCGATGAAGCGCTTGTCCTTCTCCGTCACCGACGGAAGGTCGATCGACACTCCGGGGACGTTCACGCTCTTGCGCGAGCGCAGCACGCCGTCGCCGACGAATTCGCAGGTCAGCGCCTCGGCCGTCTTCTCCACGACGCGGATTTCGACCTCGCCGTCGGCGATGAGCATGCGCGCACCGACGGGAATGTCGCGGACGATTGTCGGCACGTTCATGTATATCGTCTCGCGCGTGCAGGGCTCTGCCGTGTCCGTGCCGCGCACCTCGACTCTCTCGCCCGAGACGAACGATATCGAACCGTCGTACTGCTCGGCGATGGATGTCACGCGGATTTCGGGGCCCTTGGTGTCGAGCATTATGGGAATCGACGGGTTGACCTTGTGCACCATCTCGACGATGCCGGCGGCACCCTCCTGCGATGCGTGGGCCGAATTGATGCGGACGACGTCCATTCCGGCGTCGTAGAGTTTCTCGACGAGCTCTTCGGTGCAGCGGAAGTCGGAGAGCGTAGCGACGAGTTTCGTTTTCTTGCGTCTTTGCATATTGTGTGTGTTTTGATTTCG
>CAMWIG010000184.1 GCA_947174295.1 uncultured Alistipes sp.
TGCCCGAGGTTACCAAAATCGGGAAAATCGAGGAGCCCTACATCCTCGCGCAGATAATCACCAAGACCGATTTTCTGGGCAACGTCATCAAACTGTGCATCGACAAGCGCGGCGTACTGAAAAACCAGACGTTCATCACGCAGGACCGCGTGGAGGTCAATTTCGAGATGCCGCTGTCGGAAATAGTCTTCGACTTCTACGACAAGCTGAAAAGCATATCCAAAGGCTACGCGTCGTTCGACTACCACCGCATAGGCTACCAGATTTCGAAACTCGCCAAGCTCGACATTCTTCTCAACGGCGAACCCGTGGATGCGCTCTCGTCGCTCATCTATGCCGACCACGCCTACGATTTCGGCCGCAAGATGTGCGAAAAGCTCAAAGAGCTCATCCCGCGCCAGCAGTTCGATATAGCGATTCAGGCGGCCATCGGAGCGAAAATCATCGCCCGCGAGACCGTGAAGGCCGTGCGCAAGGACGTGACTGCGAAGTGCTACGGAGGCGACATCTCGCGTAAGCGCAAGCTGCTCGAAAAACAGAAGGCCGGAAAGAAGCGCATGCGTCAGATCGGCTCGGTGCAGGTGCCGCAGTCGGCATTCCTCGCCGTGCTGAAAATGGACTGACGCGCAATTGAACATATACTACGGGTAAACCGCATACAGTAATGAAGAAGACCATAATAGACCTTTTCGAGTCGTCGGTCGCAAAGTACGGCGACAAGACATTCCTTTTGGAGAAGCACGGCGACCGCTTCGAACCGACGACCTACGCCGAGACCCATGCTGAGGTGCTACGCACCGGAGCGGGACTCGCAGCGCTCGGCATCGCACCCAAACAGACCGTGTCGATTCTCGCCGAGGGCCGCAACGCATGGATAGTCTCCGAACTCGGACTGCTGTATGCCGGCGCCATAAGCGTCCCTCTGTCGATAAAGCTCGAAGAGGAGAACGACCTGCTGTTCCGGCTGACGCATGCCGAGGTATGCGCGATATTCGTATCGGCCAACCAGTTGCCGAAAGTCCGGCGCATCCGCGAGCGTCTGCCGCAGCTCAAACACGTGATAGTGTACGACGATGTGGAGACCGCCGACGGCGAAATGACTTTCGAGGCGTTGAAACTACTCGGCGACGGCTATCTTGCCGAACACCGCGAAGAGTTCCTCGCCGCAGGCCGAGCTATCGGCAACGACGACTACGCCACCATAACCTACACTTCCGGCACTACGGCCGACCCCAAGGGCGTGGTGCTCACTCATCGCAACTACACGGCGAACGTCGAGCAGTCGCTCACGCGCATCGACATTCCGTCGTACTATCGCACGCTGATAATCCTTCCGCTCGACCACTGCTTCGCGCATGTCGTGGGATTCTACATCATGATTGCGTGCGGTGCGACAGTGGCGACAGTGCAGGTCGGACGCACGCCCATGGAGACACTTAAAAACATCCCGCTCAACATCCGCGAGGTGCGCCCTCACTTCCTGCTCTCCGTTCCGGCTCTCGCCAAGAACTTCCGCAAATCCATCGAGACGTCGATACGTGCCAAAGGCCCGTCGGCCGAACGGCTGTTCCGCCTTGCACTCCGCACGGCCTACGCCTACAACCTCGACGGCTACCGCAAGGGCCGGGGCTGGCGATGCCTGCTGCGACCGGCCGTCGCGCTGTTCGACCGCATACTCTTCTCGAAGGTCCGCGAGGCATTCGGCGGCGAGCTGCGATTCTTCGTCGGCGGAGGAGCTCTGCTGGACAGTGAGTTGCAGCGGTTCTTCTATGCGATAGGCATTCCGATGTTCCAAGGCTACGGACTCTCCGAGGCCACGCCCGTAATCTCGACCAATGCCCCCGGGCGCCACGAGCATATCTTCGGTTCGTCGGGCAAGCTGCTCCGTCCGCTCGACCTGCGCATCCTCGACGACGAGGGGCGCGAACTGCCCGAGGGCGAACGAGGCGAAATTGTCATCCGCGGAGAAAACGTCATGGCCGGATACTGGAAAAATCCGACGGCATCGGCCGAAACAGTCCGCGACGGCTGGCTCTATACGGGCGATATGGGCTACATGTCGAAAGAGGGGTTCCTCTACGTCCTGGGCCGCTTCAAGAGTCTGCTCATATCGGCCGACGGCGAAAAGTACAGTCCCGAAGGTATGGAGGAGGCCATAGTGACAGCTCCGTACATCGACCAGATAATGATATACAACAACCAAAGTCCCTATACGGTGGCCATCGTGGTTCCCAATCGCGACGCGGTGCGCCGTGCTCTGGGCGGCGAGACTCCGAGCGACGAACGACTGTCTGTCGTTGCGGCCGCCATCATGGCCGATATCGACACGTTCCGCAGTTCGCACGGCGGAGCATTCCCCGACAGATGGCTGCCCGGCGCAATCGCCATCGTCGACGAGCCGTTCACCGAGCAGAACGGGCTGGTCAACAGCACGATGAAGGTCGTGCGCTCGAAAGTGGAAGAGCACTTCCGCGAGCGCCTCGACGCATTGTTCACCCCCGAGGGCAAATGCATCGACAGTGCGGCGAACATCGCATCGTTGAAAAAAATAGCCGAATAGGTTATCGATTTTCGGAAAGATTCACTATATTTGTGCGTCATAAACGGCCTGTTCCGTCGGCCGTACTGCGGGAGTAGCTCAGCGGTAGAGCATCGGCTTCCCAAGCCGAGGGTCGCGGGTTCGAGCCCCGTTTCCCGCTCCGAAAGCTCTTAAAACAGAGAGTGATACGAATAAGAAAGCCTTATATATTTTGATATATAAGGCTTTCTTATTTTGACCGTATCCCATCCGTTGCCTCGACGCGACATACATCGAAACTCTCTCCATAAAGACATTCGCAGCGTTTGCAGAACGGCGGAAATGCGCCGGCAACGACTCATCGAGTTCCGCAATGGAACAACACCCCGACCTATCAGGCATATCATTTGGAGATTTCGAACATTCGGTACTCGATTGCGGACATCGCGCTGCGGCTCGCTGCGGCTATTTTAGCACGCAATTATCGAAGAATCTAACATGTCCATGAACTTTTCAAATATCGGTCGTGCGGCGTTGCTGGCGGCACAGCTGGCGGTTGCCGGATGCGTGGAGTATCACCCATACGACACGCGCATCAGCGGGCCGACTGGAATAAACGCCCGAAACATCGCCCGCATAGAACGCGAGTGCGCCGGCAAACGCACGCTGCGCTTCGCCGTCATAAGCGACACGCAACGCTGGTACGACGAGACCGAGGCGGCGGTAAAAGCGCTGAATGCGCGCAACGACATAGATTTCGTACTGCATGCCGGCGACCTTGCCGACTTCGGGCTGCGGGCCGAGTTCGAACGGCAGCGCGACATACTGGACAAGCTGCGCGCACCATATGTCGCCCTGCTCGGGAATCACGATTGTTTAGGCACGGGCCGCGAGGTATTTCGCACGATATTCGGCGAATTCGACATGGCATTCACGGCGGGAAACGTGCGTTTCGTGTGCGTGAACACCAATGCTTTGGAGTTCGATAATTCACAGGCCGTACCCGACATGGCATTCATGGAACGCGAGTGCGGACATTTTCCCGACGCAGCGGAAAAGACGGTCGTAGCCATGCACGTAAAGCCCTACGACGACCAGTTCGACAACGGCACGGCCGGGTTCTTCCACGACTGCGTAAGCCGGTTCCCGGGGTTGCAGTTCTGCGTGAACGGCCACGGTCACAGCTTCGCGGCCGACGACCTGTTCGGCGACGGGATAATCTACTACATGTGCGACAACATCGGCAAACGCACTTATCTGCTATTCACACTCGACGACAAAGGCTATGAATACGGGCACATCGCATTTTAAGATACTCGCCGTAGTCATGGCGGCACTCGCCGCAACGCTGACAGGTGCAGCTGCCGAGCGAACCGATGTTTCGGGAGGCGAACGACGGCTCGACTGCCGCGAGCATCGGGGATACGAGGGGTGGGAGCGCATAATCCCGACCCACGCGAAGGTGCAGTATGCCGGCGGCATGGGCTTACTGTCGGCAGGATGCGGCTGGGACTACGGGCGCAAGAGCCGCTGGGAGACCGACGTTATGGTAGGATTCCTGCCGAAAAGCTGCACGGCGCGGACAGCGCATGCGACTTTCACGCTGCGGCAGAGCTATATACCGTGGAGCATACGTTGCAGCGAGCATTGGGCGATCGAACCCTTCACCTGCGGCGTCTATCTTAACGTCATATCCGGCGAAGAGTATTGGATGCACGAACCGGCGAAATACCCCGGTAAATCGTATTACGGATTTCCGACGCGCATCTTCGCATATCTGTGCGTCGGACAACGAATGACCCTATGCACGCCGCGGTCCGGGATTCTGAGAAATATCACGCTCTACTACGAACTCGGAGCGCACCATTTCGACATCATAGCGAAGGCGAC
>CAMWIG010000185.1 GCA_947174295.1 uncultured Alistipes sp.
GTTCGATACCGACGCCGAGGTGACGGTGCTGGCCGCCGTGGAGGTGGACGAGGGAGTCGAATACGACAAGACGACGGGCGAAATCTCGATGCTGTTCGCCAAGAGCTCGGCATGGGCCGTTCTCGACTTCGCGCTCACGGGCGACGTGACGGTGGCCTCCGTTGCCGCCACCACGGCCTCCGATGCCCTGCCGCTCGCCGGCGGGTCGCACACCGTGACGCTCGACTGCGGCGACGGCGTGGCGCTCGACCTCGCCTCGGCCAAACATTTCCGCATGCTGGTGGCTCCCGGAACGCACGCTCCCGCCGTGCGCATCCGTACCGACGACGGCCGCGTGAAGCTCTGCGAAGCCGGCGAACTCAACCTGAAAATCGGCTTCGAGAGCGCTGTGGAGCTGACGCTCGTAGCTCCCACGCCGACATTCACCTCCGCACCCTACAAGGTCGGCGACTACTATTTCGACGGCGAGTCGGAGGGTGTCGTCGTGACGGTCGACCCGACGGGTTCGGCCGGCAAGATAATCTCCATGCACGACATGGCCGAGCCTTTGGCGTGGAGCACCGATACGAACACCATCACCGAGGCGTGGGACGAGGAGGACGGTACGGTCAATATGGCTGCCGTGGCTCTGGTCGACGAGTCGTATGCCGCGTATCCCGCATTCAAGGCATGCGCTGCGCTGGGCGAGGGATGGTATCTGCCTGCTCAGAAGGAGTTGCAGGGCGTGCGCAGCGTTCTGTCGGCCGTGAACGAGACTCTCTCGTGGAACGGCGGCGAGGCGATAGCCGAGGTGATGTACTGGTCGTCGACCGAGGCCTACGAGTTCCGCGACGCCATGGCTTACTCCGCCGACATGGGATTCCCCGGAATGTTCGGCTACGAAAAGAACATCGCGATGCCCGTTCGTGCGTTCAAGGCGTTCGGCGAGATTCCCGAGGCCAAGTACAAGGTCGGCACCCTCTGCGAGGAGAACGGCATGCGCGGCATTGTGATTTGGGCTGCCCGGGACGACTCTTATGCCAAGATTCTGTCGCTCGCGGAGAGCACGGCGGCCTGGGGCCCGGTGAATGCCGAGGTCGGGGCTGCGGACGAGTACGACGGCGAGAAGAATCTCGCGGCGGTCAAGAGTGCCGATGCTTCGCTGGCAGATTATCCCGCGTTCAAGGCTTGTACGGAGCAGGGCGACGGATGGTACCTGCCGTCGGTCGCCGAGCTGCGCGCGATAGCCAAGATGACTGCTGCGCTCAACACCGAAATCGCCAAGGCCGGCGGTACGCCGCTGCAAAACGGCTACTACTGGTCGTCGACCGAGTATGCGGCCGATGCCGCCAACAGTGCGCAGTGCGTTTCGATGTCCGGCTCCGACCTCGTGTCGTCGAAGGCTGCCGAGCGCAATGTCCGCGCCGTGGCATACGTCGGCGACAAGCCGATCGAGGCACGCAAATACACCGTCGGCGAACCGTATGAGCTGGGCGGCGAAGTGGTGGGCGTCGTCTTTGCGGTCACCGACGACGGTGTGCACGGCAAGGTCGTGGCCCTGAAAAACGTATTCGAGAAGGGGCGTATCAACGCCATGTGGGATCGTCGCGCCAATGCGAGTCCGGCGAACTACGTCGAGCTCGGTCTGACCGACGAGGACGACGGCGCCGCCAATATGGCCAAGGCCCGCGAGAACGACCCGACGTTCGAGAGCCTTATCGCATATCAGGTGTGCGCCGCGCTCGGCGAGGGCTGGTATATCGGCGCCAAGAACGAGATGCTGGCTCTGTACGGCGTAAAGACCGAAATCGACACCGCTCTGAAAGCCAACGGCGGTTCGGCGCTCGACAACAACGACTACTGGACATCGACCGAGGGCGTGAATACCGACGGCGACCTGTCGCGTTCGGCCGAGCGTCAGCTGTCGGTAAACATGAAGGACGGTTCGACGTTCGAATATCGCAAGTACTTCTACAATCTGGTTCGTCCGATCCGTGCGTTCTGATGCTGCGGCGAACCGCTTTTACGACCGCTTCTCCTCTCCCCGGGAGAAGCGGTTTTTCGTGTTTCGCAGCGGGTCCGGGCGCCGAGTCGGGCTGTCCGGCCCGTGAACGGCATTTCGAATAGGTGCGGTATTGCGCCGGACTTGCCGGTGCTTCGGCCCGGAGTCTCGCGGTCGAAGCGAAAGCGCGGCTGCCTGTCTTGGAACAGGCAGCCGCGCTTTTTAGCTCTTTCGGAAAACGGACTATTCCGCGAATAGCGACCGTGCGATACCCAGTTCGAGACCGCGTAACTCGGCCAGTCCCCTCAATCGTCCGTAGCACGAGTATCCGGGATTCGATTTTCGATTGAGGTCGTCGCACATCTGATGCCCGTGATCGGGACGCATCGGGATGCGCACTTTGCGCCGCTGCTGAATCTCCAAGAATGCTTTCATCACCTCGTACATAGGTACATCGCCGGCGAGGTGGTCGTCTTCGTAGAAGTTTCCGTCGGCATCGCGGTGCGTCGACCGCAGATGCACGAAACCCACGCGGTCGCCGAATTCGCGCATCATCGACGGCAGGTCGTTGTCGGGACGCACGCCGAACGAGCCGGTGCAAAGACACAGACCGTTGGATGCGTTGGGTACGGCTTCGACCAGTTTCCGAAAATCGTCGGCGGTCGAAAGAATGCGCGGCAGACCCAGAATCGGATAGGGCGGATCGTCGGGGTGAATAACCAGCTCGACGCCCGCTTCGTCGGCCACGGGGCATACCTGCTGCAAGAAGAGAATCAGGTTGCGGCGCAGCGTCTCGGCGTCGATGCCGTCGTAACGGGAGAGCGCTTCGCGGAACTGCTCGATCGTGAAGCTCTCTTCGGCACCCGGAAGACCGGCAATCATGTTGCGCGTCAGCACTTCGCGTTCGGCCTCGGTCATCGCTTCGTAACGGGCTGCGGCGACAGCCTGCTCGGCCGCGGTGTATTCGGTGCGGGCGGCGGGCCGTTGCAGAATGAACAGGTCGAACGCCATGAAGGCGGCTCGTTCGAAACGCAAAGCCTTCGAACCGTCGGGGAGCGTAAAACTCAGGTCGGTTCGCGTCCAGTCGAGTACCGGCATGAAGTTGTAGGTAATGGTTCGGATTCCGCAGGCCGCAAGATTGCGAATAGTCTGTTTATAGTTGTCGATATAGGTTTGAAAGTCCCCCTCGCGCGTTTTGATATGCTCGTGAACGGGTACGCTCTCGACCACCGACCACGTAAGGCCGGCTTCGGCGATAAGCTGCTGGCGTGCGCGAATCTCCTCGACGGGCCACACTTCGCCGTTCGAAATATGGTGCAGGGCATGGACGATGTCGGTAGCGCCGGCCTGCCGGATATTGGCCAGAGGTACCGGGTCATTCGGCCCGTACCAGCGCCAGGATTGTTTGCAAAGGTATGTCATAATGCGTGCTGTTTTGATATTCGGGTTGCGTAGAGTGATTCGGATTATATCGAGAAAGCGTCGAAACCGCCGTCGACGACGCACATGGCGCCGGTAACGAACGACGAAGCGTCGCTGATGAGGTAGTGAATCGTTCCCAGCAGCTCCTCGGGTTCGGCGAAACGGCCGGCCGGCGTGTGGGCGATAATGCTGCGGGCCCGTTCGGTATAGGAGCCGTCCTCGTTCGTGAGCAGCGTGCGATTCTGGTTGGTCAGCAGGAATCCGGGCACGATGGCGTTCACGCGCATCGAAGGACTGAACTTCATGGCAAGTTCGGCGGCCATGAATTTAGTGTAATTGGCGATGGCGGCCTTTGCGGCGCTGTAACCCACCACGCGCGTCAGCGGACGCAGGGCCGATTCCGAACAGAAGTTGACGATGACGCCCTCCTTGCGGGCAGCCATCGCTTCTGCGAAGACCGTCGTCGGAAGCACTGTGCCGAAGAGATTCAGGTCGACTACTTTCTTGAACGCGTCGATTTCCAGGTCGATAAAGGTCTTGTCGGGCGGAATGGTCGCACCGGCCATGTTGCCGCCGGCTGCGTTGAGCAGTACGTCGATGCGACCGTATTTGGAGAGAATCTCCTCTCGATTTTTTTCGAGTACGCTGCGGTCGAGCACATCGGTCGCGAAGAAGCAGGCTTCACCGCCCCGGGTGCGAATGGAGTCGACCAGCTCCCCGCCGGTTTTCGCATCGCGATCGAGCACTGCGACGCTGGCCCCCTGCGCCGCCAGATAGCTGCAAATCGAACATCCCAGAATTCCCGCTCCGCCGGTAACGACGATTACGCGGTTCTCGATATCAAACAGGTGTTTCATAAGGTTGATATTTATAAATCGTTTTTAATTTAAAGTGTCGCCTTGCGCATTCCGGCCGTCGGAGCCGACGGCCATTCGTCCCGGAATCGTATTTTCTGAAAATCCGGCAGACTGGGCACGTGCACAAAAG
>CAMWIG010000186.1 GCA_947174295.1 uncultured Alistipes sp.
CTACGTAGTCTATCGTGTCCTTCGACGCACCGTGAACCTGAGGGATGCAGCGGAACGAGTAGGGGTCCTGCACGTTGACCTTCTCCGAGGCGATAAGCTCGCTGCCGGCGAGCAGGCGCGTGAAGTTGTCGGCCGTCGCGAGCTGACCCTTGTGGGGACGTATCTCATGGACGATGCGGTTGAAGGGGTCGATGCGTCCGTCGAACGCTTCGAGCGACATGGCGCCTATGCGGTCGGCCCACTCGCTCAGACGGCGGGCGTTGATTACCGCCCACACGCCGTAGGCGCTCATGAACTGCGTGCCGTTGAGAAGCGCGAGACCCTCCTTGGATTGCAGCTCGACCGGCTCCCAGCCGAACTCGGCGAGGACCTCGGCGGCGGGACGCACCCTGCCCTCGTACTCCACCTCGCCCAGTCCGAGCAGAGGCAGGCTCATGTGTGCCAGCGGCGCGAGGTCGCCCGAGGCTCCGAGCGAACCCTGCTGGTAGATGACCGGCAGCACGTCGCGGTTGAAGAAGTCGATGAGCCGCTCGACGGTGCGGAGCTGCACGCCCGAGTGGCCGTAGGAGAGCGACTGAATCTTCAACAGCAGGATGAGCCGCACGACTTCGTTCGGCACACGCTCGCCCGTGCCGCATGCGTGCGAACGGACGAGGTTCTTCTGCAACTGCGCCAGACGGTCGCGCTCGACCGAGATGTTGCACAGCGAGCCGAAGCCGGTCGTGATGCCGTAAATCGGCTCTTTCTGGCTCTCCATCTTGCGGTCGAGGTACTCGCGGCAGCGGAGAATCCGCGCGCGGGCATCGTCGCTCAGGGAGAGCTTGTATCCTTTTTCAATGATTTCGCGCACGCGCTCTATCGAGAGGTGGTCGGCGCTTATATGATGATAATGGTCCATATTAATGTGCGGTCGTTATTCTTTAAAAAGTGCTTTTCTTACGAGTGCGTCGTCGGCGAGACTGGGCATCGTCACCCGGAGTCCGGGCGTGCGCTCCATCTCGCGGCGTATGGAGAACATGGCGCCTTCGTTGCGCGCCCAGCTGCGGCGGGCTATGCCGTTGTTGACATCCCACAGCAGCATCTGCTCGATATGGCGTGCCGAATCCTCGGAGCCGTCGATGACCATTCCGAAACCGCCGTTTATCACCTCGCCCCAGCCTACGCCGCCGCCGTTGTGAATCGACACCCACGTGGCGCCGCGGAACGAGTCGCCGATAACGTTCTGCACCGCCATGTCGGCCGTGCGGTTCGAGCCGTCGTAGATATTCGATGTCTCGCGATAGGGAGAATCCGTACCCGACACGTCGTGATGGTCGCGGCCGAGAACCACCGGCGCCGATATTTCACCGCGCGCTATGGCCTCGTTGAACGCAAGCGCAATCTTCGTGCGGCCCTCGCTGTCGGCATAGAGGATGCGGGCCTGCGAACCGACGACCAGACGGTTCTTCGCCGCCTCGCGAATCCAGTGTATGTTGTCGTCGAGCTGTCCGGCGATTTCGGCGGGAGCCTCCTTGCGTATCGACTCCAATACCTCGGCGGCCAGACGGTCGGTGACTGCCAAATCCTCGGGCTTGCCCGACGTGCAGACCCAGCGGAACGGGCCGAAGCCGTAGTCGAAGAACATCGGGCCCATGATATCCTGCACATAGGAAGGATAGCGGAAACGGCCGTCGCGCAGCATGACGTCGGCGCCGGCACGCGAGGCTTCGAGCAGGAAAGCGTTGCCGTAATCGAAGAAATACATGCCACGTTCAGTGAGTTTGTTGATGGCGGCAATCTGGCGGCGCAGCGACTCCTGCACCTTCTCGCGGAAGCGCGCCGGCTCGGAGGCCATCATATTGTTCGAAGCCTCGTAGCTCTGCCCGACGGGATAATAGCCTCCGGCCCACGGATTGTGGAGCGATGTCTGGTCGGAACCGAGGTCGACCTCAACGCCCTCGCGGGCCAGACGCTCCCACAGGTCTACGATGTTGCCCTGATAAGCCAGCGACACGGCCTCGCGCGCGGCGCGGGCACGTTCGATGCGCGGCAGCAGTTCGTCGAGCGACTCGTAAACCTCGTCCACCCAGCCCTGCTTGTAGCGTTTTTCGACGGCCTTGGGGTTGATTTCGGCTATGACGCTCACCACACCCGATATGACGCCCGCCTTAGGCTGGGCGCCCGACATACCGCCCAGACCCGACGACACGAAGAGCATGCCGCGAATGTCGCCGCGCCCCTCGGTCATGCGTTTGCGGGCGGCATTCATCACCGTGATGGTCGTTCCGTGGACGATGCCCTGCGGGCCGATGTACATATAGGAGCCTGCGGTCATCTGTCCGTACTGCGACACGCCCATGGCATTGAAACGCTCCCAATCGTCCTGCGACGAGTAGTTGGGGATAACCATGCCGTTGGTCACCACGACACGCGGAGCGTCGGGATGCGACGGGAAGAGCCCCATCGGGTGACCCGAATACATGGCGAGCGTCTGCGAATCGGTCATCTGAGACAGATACTGCATCGTCAGCAGATACTGCGCCCAGTTCTGGAACACGGCACCGTTGCCGCCGTAGGTTATCAATTCGTGAGGATGCTGCGCCACGGCCTTGTCGAGATTGTTCTGAATCATCATCATTATCGCGGCGGCCTGCCGGCTGCGGCAGGGATACTCCTCGATAGGACGCGCATACATCTCGTAGTCGGGGCGGAAGCGGTACATGTATATTCGGCCGTAGCGGTTCAGCTCCTCCGCGAACTCTTTCGCCAGCACGGCATGGTGCTTCTCGGGAAAGTAGCGAAGGGCGTTCTTCACGGCCATGACCTTCTCCTCGTCGGAGAGAATCTCCTTGCGGCGCGGAGCATGGTTTATGCTCTTGTCGTAGGGTTTCGGAGCGGGCAGCTTATCGGGAATACCCGCTGCAATCTGTTTCTGGAATTCGGCAAGTGTCATACTCTATTCTCTTATTTTATCTTCTCTTCGACAATGGCCAGCACTTCGCGCTCGGCCTGCTGCGCCGCAGCGACAATCTCTTCGGCCTCGGCGACCAGAGAGTCGGCGAGAGCGCGGTCTTTGAGACCTGCGGCGTTGATTTTCACGTTCAGGCAAGCACCCATCACGGCACTGCGGGCAGCCAAAGCGCCCACACCAGCATCCGACACCGAATTGGGATTGCCGTCGGCAGCCATGGCCCGAACGATTTCGAAGACCTTGAACGACGTCTTCATCGTGCGCAGCGGCACCTGGGTGGCATAGAGCGTGGCGCGTTGCAGGGCCTCGCTGCGGGCCGCCTTCTCCTCGTCGGTGGACTTTGGCATGGAGAAGACCGCCATGATGCGGTTGAACGCTTCGGTGTCCTCGTCGACCAGATGCAGCAGTTCGCGCATGACGGCCTGCCCCTTGTCAGCCCAGTCGGAGAACTCCTCCCAGCGGTCGTCCCAGCCAGCCTTGTGCGACGAGAGGTTGGCGACCATGGTGCCGAGCGCCGCGCCGAGCGCTCCCATATACGCCGAAATCGAACCGCCGCCCGGAGCCGGCGACTCGCTCGCGGTCTCGTCGGCGAAGCCCTCGCAGGTCATATCGACCAGGCGGTGATTCGACGAATCCTTTTCGAGCAGGTACTCTATCACCTTCTCCTCGGGTTTGAACTCGCGCAGGTCGTCCAGCCCGAGCGACTTCACGGCCATACGTACCGTCTCTGCTTCGGAGATGCCGGTCGAACGGTGCTGCTTGCGCAGGAAGTAGCGGCCCGCCTCGACGAGCGCGCGTTTCGGTATCAGGCCTACGATTTCGGTTCCCGTGACACGGAGTCCGCGCTCGGCGGCGGCACGGCACACCTCGTCGAAGGCGACATGCAGCGGAGTAACCGATATGTCGGTCAGATTCATCGACACCTGAGCGATGCCGTATTCGTCGATATACCACCCTATGGCCTTGCAGGCTTTGAGCGTTCCGGGTTTCATGACCGTATTCCCGTCGGCATCCTTGACTATCTTGCCGGTTATGGGGTTGCCCTCACGCATCGGACGGCCCTTCTCGCGCACGTCGAACGCTATGGCGTTGGCACGGCGCGTGGAGGTCGTATTGAGGTTGAAGTTGACGGCAATCAGAAAATCGCGCGCACCGACTACGGTGGCGCCGGCACGGGCTATCGTCTCGTCCATCGGGCGAGCCCCGAAGTCGGGAGCCTTGGCCGGGTCGAGCAGCTTTTCGGGCAGAGCCTCATACTCGCCGGCACGGCATACGGCCAGATTCTTGCGCGCGTGCCGCAGGGCGGCGGCCTCGTAGCAATAGGTGGGAATACGCAGTTCGTCGGCTATGCGTCGGGCGAGCGTGCGCGACAGCTCGGCGCACTCTTCGAGCGTAATGCCCGAT
>CAMWIG010000187.1 GCA_947174295.1 uncultured Alistipes sp.
GCGAGAGCAATGCCAAATTTATTTGAGCATTGCCGAGCGGGAGTATCTAAGGCGAAGCCAAAGTACGATTAAGCGAGAGCAATGCCAAATTTATTTGAGCATTGCCGAGCGGGAGTATCTAAGGCGACAGCCAAAGTACGATTAAGCCAGAGCAATGCCGAATTTATTCGAGCATGCCGGGCGGAAGTATCCAAGGCGAAGCCAAAGTACGATTAAGCCAGAGCAATGCCGAATTTATTCGAGCATTGCCGGGCGGGAGTATCTATGGCGACAGCCAAAGATACGAAAAACCACGACCGACGATTCGTATTTTCGTCGTTGCATGAGGTCTGTTTGCGCGTTTCGCGGAAAAAACGTACATTTGTTGCACGTAACGCAGCTTTTTTCGATTTATTATGAACGGCATAGACATAATCGTACTCGCAGCAATGGCATGGGCCGTGTTCAACGGCTGGCGGCGCGGCATGATACTCCAACTCTGCACCCTCGCGGGTGTGGGGCTCGGGCTTTGGCTGGCCGCAGCGCACGGTGCGCAGGTGGGCCGGGCTCTGCATATCGGCGACGAATTCGCCACCGCCGGCGGATTTCTGATAGTGCTCGTCGGAGTTATGATTGTCGTGGCGCTGCTCTCGCGGCTGCTGCGCCGAATTTTCAGCTTCGCCGGGCTCGGCGCGCTCGACATCGCGGCCGGCATTCTCTTCTCGTGTCTTAAAATGCTGCTCGTGCTCTGCGCTCTGTTCTCCGTGGTCGATGCTCTGAACACCGACTGCACGCTCATCTCGCGTCAGACAATCGAGGGCTCGCGCTTCTATGCGCGCATACTCTCCGTCGCAGACTGCATAATCCCCGTCCTCAAAAACATATAGCATGAATCGCACCGGAACCGTCATACGCTCCACCGGAAGCTGGTACGAAGTCGACGCCGACGGCGAAATCCTGCGCTGCCGCATCCGCGGACGCCTGCGCCTGAAAGGCGTGCGGTCGACGAATCCCGTCGTCGTGGGCGACACCGTACACGTGGCCTCCGACGCTGCCGGAGAGTGGACTATCGAGGAGGTCGCACCGCGCCGCAACTACGTCATACGCCGTGCGTCGAACCTCTCGAAGGAGTCGCACATCATAGCCTCGAACATCGACCGCGCGCTGCTCGTGGTGACGCTGCACTCGCCGTCGACCCCCGTGGAGTTCGTCGACCGATTTCTCGTTACGTGCGAGGCATACAAGATTCCCGCGACGATTCTGCTCGCCAAGTGCGACCTTCTGGCCGGATGCCGCGAAGAGGCCGACGCTTTCACGGCCATATACCGCAGCGCCGGTTACGAAGTGCTCGAAATCTCGGCTCTGCACGGCGTCGGCATGGAGCGCGTGGGCGGGCTTCTGGCCGAGGGTACGACCCTGCTGTCGGGAAATTCCGGCGTAGGCAAGTCGACCCTCATCTCGGCCGTATGCCCCGACCTCGACATCCGCACGGGCGAAATATCGGAGAGCCATCACAAGGGCAAGCACACCACCACCTTCTCGACGATGTACACGCTGCCCTCGGGCGGCCGCGTCATCGACACTCCGGGCATCAAGGGTTTCGGCCTGATAGACATCGACGATGCCGAGCTGTGGCACTACTTCCCCGAGCTGCTGGCACGCGGCGCCGGCTGCCGCTTCTACAACTGCACCCACACCCACGAACCGGGCTGTGCCGTGGCCGAAGCCGTCGAACACGGCGAAATAGCCCTCTCGCGATACGAGAGCTACCTGAAAATGATGGATGAAGATGACAAATACCGAAAATAGGGACATAGCGTGGTACGCCGCGCGCAATGCGCTGCTGGCCGAATTCATGACCGCCGAACGTTATCGGGTGCTGACCGATGCGCTGGCGATGCGCACCGACTACATGACCATACTCACCGAGAACACGTTCCATCCGCAGAACGCCAGCGCGCTGGTTCGCCACTGCGAGGCGTTCGGGCTGCAACGGCTCAACACCGTGGAGACGCTCTGCCCCTTCACGCCCAACCTCGACATCGTGCGCGGCACCGACAAGTGGGTCGACATACGACGCCACGCCTCGACTGCCGAAGCGCTCGCGACGCTCCGCTCGGAGGGATACCGCATAGTCGCTACGACGCCCCACACCGACGATATCGTGCCCGAGACGTTCGACGTCGCGCGCGGACGCTTCGCGCTGGTCTTCGGCACGGAGCACGCCGGAATCTCGGACGAGGTCAAGGCGTCGGCCGACGAGTTTCTGCGCATTCCGATGTGCGGCATGGTCGAGAGCCTCAACGTCTCGGCCTCGGCGGCCATACTCATCTACATGCTCTCGGCCCGCATGCGCCGCGAAGTCGCCGACTGGCGAATCGGAGGGCTGCGCCGCGAGGAGATACTCTACCGCTGGATGCGCGCCAGCGTGAAGGATGCGGACGCAATACTTACACGCACCTACGGCGGCGTGTAAATTCAAAATGCAGAATTCAAAATTCAAAATTGTTTTTTATTCTGCATCTTTCCGACTCTCTGACAGTTCGGCCGCGTGTCGGACTTTTCTTAATATGCACTATTCGGGATTCGGGCCGCCGGCATGGCGATTTTGAATTTTGAATTTTGAATTTTGAATTTAAGAATGGATATTCTTCGCAAACAGTTTCTCGCACATGTCGGCCAGACGTCGCCGTCGCCCATGATGGTCGAGGTCGACAGAGCCGAGGGTTCGTGCTTCTACACGCCCGAGGGCAAACGATACTACGATTTGGTGGCCGGAGTCTCGGTGAGCAACGTGGGCCACGCCAATCCGGCCGTCGTGCAGGCCGTGCAGGAGCAGGCCGCGCGCTACATGCACGTGATGGTCTACGGCGAGATGGTCGAACGTCCGCAGGTGCGGTACGCCGCGCGCATCGCCGAGCTGCTGCCCGCGCCGCTCGAAAGCGTCTACTTCGTCAATTCGGGCGCCGAGGCCGTGGAGTGCGCCCTCAAACTCGCCAAGCGCTTCACGGGCCGCACGGAGCTCATATCCATGCGCCGCGCCTACCACGGCTCGACGCACGGCGCGATGAGCATGATGGGCGCACCCGAGGGCGAAGAGTGGAAGGGGGCGTTCCGCCCGCTGCTGCCCGACGTGCGGGCCATAGAGTTCAACGACTTCGCCGCATTGGAGAGCATCACCGGCCGCACGGCGTGCGTTCTGGTCGAGCCCGTGCAGGGCGAGGGCGGAGTGCGGCCTCCCGCTGACGGATACCTCGCGGCGTTGAGGCGCCGCTGCGACGAGACGGGCGCGCTGCTCGTCTTCGACGAGATACAGACCGGCATGGGCCGCACCGGCGCGATGTTCGCCATGCAGCGCTACGGCGTGACGCCCGACATCGTGTGTCTGGCCAAGGCGTTCGGCGGCGGCATGCCGCTGGGTGCGTTCGTATCCTCGCGCGAGATTATGTCGACGCTGACGCACGACCCCGTGCTGGGCCATATCACCACCTTCGGCGGACATCCCGTCTGCTGCGCCGCGGGGCTCGCCGCTCTGGAATTCATGCTGGCGAACCGCACGGTCGAGGGCGTCGAGGCCAAGGGCGCGCTCTACGAGGAGCTGCTGTCCGGCCATCCGGCCGTCGTGGAGATACGCCGCGCAGGTCTGCTGATGGCCGTGGAGCTCGGCCGCTCGGAGAGACTCTACCGCATGATGGAGCTCTTCGCCGGGCGCGGCATCCTGAGCGACTGGTTCCTCTTCTGCGACACGGCATTCCGCATCTCGCCGCCGCTGACAATCTCCGAAGATGAGATTCGCGACAGCGCCCGCATAATCGCCGAATGTCTCGACACGATGCTCGGCGAGGAGCGTCGGAATTTGGAAGGCTGTGAATAAATCGCTATCTTTGCAGCGCTGAAAAATACAGACGTTTTGTAATCCTCATCGGAGGGCTCGACCATAAGCCGGATAAGATGACTGGGTAAAACCAATCTCTTGTCCGGCCTTTTTCGTATGCTCCGGGAAGAGGACTGCGACACGACGAGAAACCAAATAATCGAAGATACCATGCAACGCGATTCCATCGACCTCGGAACCGAGAAAGTAGGCACGCTGTTCCGCGAAATGTTTTTCCCGACCCTCTTCGGTATGCTCAGCATATCGGCCGTGACGGTCGCCGACGGCGTGTTCGTCGGACACGGCGTGGGCAGCGACGGCATAGCCGCCGTCAATATCTGCATCCCGCTGCTGATGCTCTTCACCGGCGCAGGCCTCATGTCGGGCATCGGCGCCTCGGTCGTGGCGTCGATACACCTCGCCCGCGGCAAAACGAAGGCCGCACGGCTGAACGTCACACAATCGCTGCTGTTCGTCACGCTCGTCACGGCGCTGC
>CAMWIG010000188.1 GCA_947174295.1 uncultured Alistipes sp.
GTATATCGACCGGCAAACGCTTCAACGAGCCCCGCATGCACTACACGAAGCAGGAATGGCTCAAATCCACAGCCGAGATGTCGGCTATATTCTCCGATGTGCCCGAGGCGATCGCCAACACCGAGGAGGTGCTCGCGAAAGTGGAGTTCTACAGCATCGACCACGCGCCGATCATGCCTAACTTCGAGATCCCAGCCGACTTCGGCACCGAAGAAGAATACCGCTCCCGGATCACAGAGCAAGATCTATACGACGAATTTACGCGCGACGAAAACGGCAACGTAGTACTCTCGCAAGAAGAGGGGGAGAAAAAGATCGCCCGACTGGGGGGCTACGACAAGCTCTACCGCATTAAATTCGAGGCCGACTATCTCGAAAAACTGACGATGGAAGGTGCGCGCAAACGCTATGGCGACCCTCTGCCCGACGATGTCGCCGAGCGCCTTCGCTTCGAGCTCTACATCATGAAGACGATGGGCTTCCCGGGCTACTTCCTCATCGTGCAGGACTTCATCCGCGCGGCCCGCGAGGAGCTGGACGTATAGGTGGGTCCGGGACGTGGTTCGGCCGCCGGTTCGGCCGTCGCCTACTGCCTGGGGATCACGCAGATCGACCCTATTGCCTACGACCTGCTGTTCGAGCGTTTCCTCAATCCCGACCGTATCTCGCTGCCCGATATCGACGTCGACTTCGACGACGACGGCCGCGGCCGCGTGCTCAACTGGGTGACGCAGAAGTACGGCAAGGAGAAGGTCGCCCACATCATCACCTACGGCACCATGGCGACCAAGCTCGCCATAAAGGACGTCGCGCGCGTGCAGAAACTTCTGCTCGCCGAGTCCGACCGTCTGTGCAAGCTCGTCCCGGACAAGATTCCCGACAAGAAGCTCAACCTCCAAAACGCCATAGACTACGTGCCGGAGCTCAAAGCCGCCGAACAGTCGGACAATCCGATCGTGCGCGACACTATTCGCTATGCCAAGATGCTCGAAGGCAACGTCCGCAACACTGGCGTACACGCCTGCGGAACGATTATATGCCGCGACGACATAACCGACTGGGTGCCGGTATCGACCGCCGACGACAAGGAGACGGGCGAAAAAATGCTCGTCACGCAGTACGAAGGTTCGGTAATCGAGGACACTGGCCTCATCAAGATGGACTTCCTCGGTCTGAAAACCCTCTCCATAATCAAGGACGCGGTCGAGAACATACGCCTGACCACGGGCAAAAAGATAGATATCGACGACTTCTCGATTATCGACGACCCCGTGACCTACAAGCTCTACGGCGAGGGCCGCACTGTCGGAACGTTCCAGTTCGAGTCCGCGGGCATGCAGAAGTACCTGCGCGAGTTGCAGCCCTCGACCTTCGAGGACCTCATAGCCATGAACGCCCTCTACCGTCCTGGCCCGATGGACTACATTCCCGACTTCATCGCCCGCAAGCACGGCCGCAGCCCAATCGTCTACGACATCCCCGTGATGGAGAAGTATCTCAAAGACACCTACGGCGTGACGGTCTATCAGGAGCAGGTCATGCTTCTGTCGCGTCTGCTGGCCAACTTCACGCGCGGCGAGTCCGACACGCTGCGCAAGGCCATGGGAAAGAAGTTGAAGGACAAGCTGGACGCCCTGAAACCGAAGTTCATCAAGGGCGGACAGGCCAACGGCCACGACCCGCAGGTGCTCGAAAAGATATGGGGCGACTGGGAGAAGTTCGCGTCGTATGCGTTCAACAAGTCGCACGCCACGTGCTACTCGTGGGTCGCCTATCAGACCGCATACCTCAAAGCCAACTATCCGTCGGAGTACATGGCTGCCGTGCTGAGCCGAAACCTTGCTAACGTCGAGCAGCTTACGCTCTACATGAGCGAGTGCAAGCGCATGGGTATCAGCGTGCTCGGCCCCGACATCAACGAGTCGATGAAGACATTTTCGGCCAACAAGGACGGCGACGTCCGTTTCGGTCTGGCGGCAATCAAGGGCGTCGGCGAAGCCGCCGTGGCGTCGATTGTCGAGGAGCGCGCGAAGAACGGCCGTTTCACCGACATCTACAACTTCATGGAGCGCGTCAACTACTCGGTCGTCAACCGCAAATGTCTCGAAAACATCGCCTATGCCGGCGGTTTCGACTCGATAACCGACTTCCACCGCGGAAAGTTCTTCGGAGTCGACTCTCGCGACACGAGCGGGCTGACGTTCATCGAGCAGCTCGTGCGCTACGGCCAGCGATTCCAGCAGGAGAAGAACAACGCCCAGCAGAGCCTCTTCGGAGGCTCTACCGACACGGTCGACATACAACCTCCCGTGACGCCGAGCTGCGAGGATTGGAGCCAGCTCGCAACGCTCAACAAGGAGCGCGAAATGATAGGTCTCTACCTCTCGGCCCACCCTCTCGACGAGTACGGCGTCATAATCCGCAACATGTGCAAGACGCAGCTGTCGGACCTCGACCAGCTCGACGCAATCAAGGGACAGGAGGTCGCCGTGGCGGGACTTGTCGTGGGGGCCCAGAATCTCACGACCAAGACAGGCAAGCCGTGGGGCAAGTTCACAATGGAGGATTACAGCGGAACGCACGAGTTCGCCATGTTCGGCAAGGACTACGAGAACTTCCGCAAATACATGTTCAACGACTATTTCCTCTTCGTCCGCGGAAAGGTGCAACCGCGCCCCTACGGCAGACCCGGCGAGCCGGAAGTGCTGGAATTCAAGATAATATCCATCGTTCAGCTCTCGGAGCTGCGCGATACGATGATTAAGGAGATGACGCTGCAACTCGCCGTCGACGACATTTCGCAGCAGCTCATCGACGAGCTGGCACGGCAGGTGCATGCTTCGAAGGGCACGACGCGCCTTCGCGTGAATGTCTACGATGCGGCGTCGCGCGTGTCGGTCAACATGTTCTCGCGCAGCATCAACGTAGGCCTTACCACCGAACTGACCGACTATCTGGACGACAACGGAATAAAATACACTATACAGTAACAAACATTTCATTAAGCCGAGGGCAGAACCGAACCTGTTCGGATTATGCCGAAGCGGGAAATGGAAGAAAATAATTCAACTCATAAAATCTACCAAAGTTATGGCATTAGCAATTACGAAAGAGAATCTCGAAGAGGTCATGGCCTCCGAACTTCCCGTTATTATCGACTTCTGGGCCGAGTGGTGCGGTCCCTGCCGCATGATTGCGCCCTACATCGACGAAATCGCCAAGGAGTACGACGGCCGTGCGCTGGTCTGCAAGTGCGACATCGGCGAGTGCGACGAGGCCGTCATGAAGTTCGGCATCCGCAACATCCCGACCGTCCTCTATATCAAGAACGGCGCCGTGGTCGACAAGCAGGTCGGTGCCGCCAAGAAGGAGGACCTCGTCAACAAACTCGCCAAGATTCTCTGATTATGATTCGCCGCATAGATTGGTACGGCATGTCGGCCGTCGAGTTCTCCAAGGGCGACTACACGGCGCTGCTGATTCCCGAGGTGGGTGCGAATCTCGTCCGTCTGGCCAATACGCGTCTGGGCGTGGAGATTCTGCGCACGCCGTCGGCCGATGAGGTGGAGACATTCAAGGGCCGCCCGCAGGTCTTCGGTCTGCCGTTGCTCTTCCCGCCCAACCGCATAGAGGACGGATGCTACACGTTCGACGGCCGCCGGTACCAGTACCCCATCACCATTGAGAAGGAGCATAACTACCACCACGGCATCATCAAAGGTCTGCCGTTCGCGGTATCGAAGGCTTACGAGACCGACGAAGAGGTCGTCATCGAGGCGCGCTACTACTCCAATGCCGCCAACGACGCGATATTCCGCGACTTCCCGCACGAGTTCAAGTGCAAAATCGAGTTCAAGCTCTCGGCCAAGGGGCTCAAACAGGAGGTCGTATTCTGCAACCGCAGCGACAAGGCCATGCCTGTCGGCGTAGGGTTCCACACGCCGATGCTAATCCCGTTCGCCGGCGGCTCGGCCGAGGACTACGTGATGCGGGTGGCTGTCGGCGAGCAGTGCGAGCTCAGCGAACGCAACCTGCCCACCGGCAAGCGCCTGCCGCTCGACGAGCAGTTCGCCAAGCTGCGCGACGGCGGTTTGCAGGTCACGGGCTGCGAGGCTATCGAAGCAGGATTCACCTGCCGCGAGATTACCGTCGACGGCAAACCCTACCGCGGGGCGCTGGTCGAGAATCTCCGCACGGGCGTGCGCACCTTCTACGAGGTCGACGACCAGACCCGCTACTGGACCATCTGGAACAACGGCGGCGACCAGCCCTACTGCTGCCCCGAGCCGCAGTCGTGGATTACC
>CAMWIG010000189.1 GCA_947174295.1 uncultured Alistipes sp.
CTCCGCAGCCGTGAAGAGCACCTCCGCGGCGCCCTCGACCGGGCAGCTCCAAAATCCGCGGACGGGCATCTCCATGTTGCTCTGGCCGGCGCATATCCACACCTCGCCGGTCAGAATGTCGTTCAGAACGATGCGCTCGCCGTCGGCGGCGATTGTTATGCTGCGCGCCTCGAACGACGCGTCGGGCGTGGGAACGAACAGCTGCCAGCGCCCCTCGGCATCGGCATGCGTCGTAACGGCGGTGTCGGACCACGATGTCTCGACCCTCACCTCCGAGTGCGGGGAGCAGTGCCCCCACAGCGAAGCTTCGGCGTTGCATTGAAGAACCATCCCGTCGCCGACCAGATGCGGCAGGCGCAGTGCGGCCGGGACCGTGACCGGGCAGAGGGCCGATAACAGCAGTAAGGCGAATGTTTTCAGGGTGTGTTTCATGGTACGGACGTATGAAAACGGCCGGCCTTCGAGGCCGGCCGTGCGAGGTGTTTATTTCTCGGTTACGATTTTCGTGTAGAGGAATCGTTTGATGCTTCGCTTGGGAGTCTTCTCGAACTCGGTGGGGTAGATGCTTATCGACGCCACGCGCTCGTAGGCCGCCAGCTGCTCGTTCAGCATGCGGAGGTTGTTCTCCATGATTGCGGGAAGCTCCGACTTGTCGACGCCCTCTTTCTCGGCCTGTTCGTAGTCGGGCACCGCCAGCGCGCGCAGACGGCCGTTGTCGTCGATGATGAGCGACTCCATGACCAGATACATGTTGTTCAGACGGTCTTCGATCTCCTCGGGGTAGATGTTCTGCCCGCTGCCGGTCAGAATCATGGTCTTCGAGCGGCCGCGGATGTAGAGCGTGCCGTCGGTGTCCATGGTTCCCATATCGCCCGTGTGTAGCCAGCCGTCGTGCAGCACGGCTTCGGTGTCCTTCTCGTTCTTGTAGTAGCCGGCCATGACGTGCTCGCCGCGCACGAGAATCTCGCCCGCCTTGTGCTGCGGGTCGTCGGAGTCGATGCGCACGTCGAGCATGCCTTCGAGGTACTTGCCGCACGAACCGGCCTTGAATTCGTTCTCGGGAACGAAGCTGATGAGCGGAGCGCACTCGGTCATGCCGTAGCCGACGGTTATCGGGAACTTGATTTTCAGCAGGAACGACTCGGTCTCCTGGTTCATCGGAGCGCCGCCCACGATGAATATGACCACCTCGCCGCCGAAAGCGTCGATGAGCTTCTTGCGGATTACGGAGTGGATGGCCGAATTGAGAAGCGGCACCTTCATGGCGATGCTCATCGGGCCCTTTTCGAGCATCGGAAGCACCTGCTTGCGGTAGACCTTTTCGAGAATCAGCGGCACGCAGCAGATAATCGTCGGGCGCACCTCCTGCATGGCCTCGATGAGAATCTTCGGCGAGGGGATGCGGCCCAGCAGGGTTATGTGGCCTCCCACGGCGAGCGGCGAGAGAAAGTCGAATGCGCAGCCGTAGGCATGGGCCAGAGGCAGGAACGACAGTGTGCGCATGCCGCAGTGGAAGTACTGCATGCCGTTTTCGCTGTTCACCGTGCGGCGTGCGACGACGACGTTGCCCGTAAGGTTGTTGACCGACAGCATGACGCCCTTCGAGTAGCCCGTCGTGCCGGAGGTGTAGTTGAGCAGCACCATGCGGTCGTTCGGAATGTCGGGATACTTGATGTCGCTGGCGCTGAATCCGCGCGGATAGGCCTTGCGGTAGTTCTGGGTCATGTTGGCGACGAACCGCGTGAGCGAGTGTCCGTTCCGCTCGAAGACGACGTGGAAGTCGGTCAGCGAGAAGACGGCTTCGACATGTTCGATGTCCTCCTCGTCGATGTTGTCCCAGAACGAGTCGCCGAGGAACAGCAGACGACTCTCGGAGTGGTTGATTATGTGTACGACGTCCGTGGCGTTGAAATCTTGTAGAATGGGTACTATGACCGCACCGTAGGTGATTGTGGCGATGTAGGTCATGCACCAGCGCGGGTTGTTGCGGCCGATCAGCGCGATTTTGTCGCCCTGCCGTATGCCGGCTTTCTTGAAGACGAGGTGCAGTTTGGCGATCTCCTTCGCCATCTCGTAGTAGGAGAAGGTCTCCTTCTTGAAATAGTCGGTCAGAGCAGGCAGTTCGCGGTGTTCGCGAAAGCTCTGCTCGTAAATTTTGATGAGGTTTTCGGTCAGCATGATTTCATGATTCGGCCGCTGCCTGGCGGCGGTTCGCTATTCGTTTTTCGGCGATGCGTCGTCGGCATCGTGCGAAGGGGCGCCGGCATCTACCTTTTTCGGTCGCCAGATGTATATTTTGTTCTCGGTGCCCTTGCGCAGCCGGTCGATATTTTTTCGATGTGTGTGGATGAGAAGAACCGCTATCACGAACGAGAACACGAAGAAAGGCCCCGACAGGCTGGCCTTGTGCGAGACGAGCACGAAAACAGGAAAGCAGCAGCCGGCAATCATCGAAGCCAGAGAGACGTAGTGCGAAATCATCAGCACCACGACCCACACGGCGAAGCACAGCAGAATGATTGTCGGGTAGATGCCCGTCACGGCGCCGACGAGCGTCGCCACGCCCTTGCCGCCGCGGAATCCGGCGAAGACGGGGAAGATATGACCCAGCACCGCAGCGAAGACGGCAACGATTTTCAACCCTATGAGCCACGAGTCTGAGATGCTGTCGTCGTACTTCATCATGCCTATTACGGCCACGGCGACGAATCCTTTCAGAAAGTCGAGCATGAAGACCGGCAGTGCGGCGCGGCGACCGAGCACGCGCAGCATGTTTGTCGTGCCGGCGTTCTTGCTGCCGTGTTCGCGGATGTCGATTCCGTAGTACTTCTTTCCTATCCATACGGCACTCGGAATGGAACCCAGCAGATAGGCGATGATTATCATCGTAACGGCGCAATAGTATGTCAATATCATAACGTCTCGAAGTTTATTCGAATGCAAAGATAACAAAAAAAGCTAAACTGTAAAATCCCGGTGCTGAATTACGCATTGCGGCTGCCGCGGCATGACCGGTCCGAATATATATATCGGTATTGCGCTCGGCTTATTCGTATCTTTGGCTTCGCCGAAGATACTACGCCTCGGCAAAATGCAAGTAAACTTGCTTTTGCGCTCACTTATTCGTACTTTGGCTGCGCCTTAGATACTCCCGCTCGGCAAAATGCAAGTAAACTTGCTTTTGCGCTCACTTATTCGTATCTTTGCCACGGTAAATTTTTAAAACCGAAAGATTATGAAACATGCATACGTTTTCCCCGGTCAGGGCGCACAGTCCGTCGGGATGGGTAAAGACCTCTACGATAACGTACCCGAGGCCAAGGCTCTCTTCGAGAAGGCGAACGAGATTCTCGGCTTCCGCATCACCGACATCATGTTCGCCGGCACCGACGAGGAGTTGAAGCAGACCAAGGTTACGCAGCCTGCCGTATTCCTCCACTCGGTAATCATGGCGAAGGCCCTGGGCGTTGAGCCCGCAGCCGTAGCCGGTCACTCGCTCGGCGAATTCTCGGCGCTGGTGGTATCGGGCGCCCTGTCGTTCGAGGACGGTCTGCGTCTGGTATCGAAACGTGCGATGGCCATGCAGAAGGCATGCGAGGCACAGCCCGGAACGATGGCCGCAGTGCTCGGTCTCGACGACAAGACGGTCGAGGAGATTTGCGCGTCGATCGACGGCGTGGTCGTCGCCGCCAACTACAACTGCCCGGGTCAGCTCGTCATCTCGGGTGCCGTGGAGGCTGTCGATGCCGCATGCGCCAAGGCCAAGGAGGCCGGAGCGCGCCGTGCGCTGCGTCTGCCCGTCGGAGGTGCTTTCCACTCGCCGCTGATGGCTCCCGCCAAGGACGAGTTGCAGAAGGCTATCGAGGAGGCTCCGTTCCACACGCCGACGTGCCCCATCTACCAGAACGTCGATGCTCAGCCATATACCGACCCCGAGAAGATTAAGGCCAATCTCATCGCTCAGCTGACCGCACCGGTGCGCTGGACCTACATCGTGAAGAACATGATTGCCGACGGCGTCGACGAGTTCACCGAGCTCGGCCCGGGCACCGTGTTGCAGGGTCTGGTGAAGAAAGTTTCGACCGAAGTGGCCGTCGAATCGAAGTCGACGCTCTAAGCGCCGCTCGGTTCGGGCCCGTTAAGCCGTGAGCCGGAAACGCATGTACGCGTTTCCGGCTCTCTTTTTACAAAAAAAGTTTAGGTGGGGTGTTTTTTGAGTGTGTTATACACATCGCCCAGCCCCCGCGCCGAGGGATGTGGTCGGGTTGCGGGTGGGGG
>CAMWIG010000190.1 GCA_947174295.1 uncultured Alistipes sp.
CGATAAGCCGAGCGCAGAGCCGAATGCGGTTCGTACTGTGCCGAGGCGAGAAAATGAAGGCGGAACGCCAACATTTTCGCCGGTCGGGAGTCTGAGTCTAACTCGGTTCGTGCTTTGCCGATGCGAGAAAATGAAGGCGGAACGCCAACATTTTCGCCGGTCGGGAGTTTGAGCCGAACTCGGTTCGTGCTGTGCCTATTGCGGGACAGCGTCGGGCGAAACGCCGGATTCTATCGGCTGGCCCGTTGTCGAAATGCGGTGCGCGATGCCGCCGAGCGTCACTTCGGCCGTGCCGTCGCGAAACTCGAATCCCGAATCGAACAGCGGCGGGATGACGAACTGTCCCGCAGCGGCGTAACCCCACAGCCCGCACCGATATTCGAGCTCGGGTATTGTCTCCTGCGGCGGCTGTGTCGAGTGCCCGGCTGCGGTGTATGACAGAAACTCCTCCAACCGCGGCAGGATGTAGGAGCCCGACCTCAGCAGCTGCGCCGTGCGATACTCGGCCGGCATGCACCGCCCGGCGAACAGCCGCTCGGCCCGTTCGAGCGCTTCGCAGCGTGCGGCTGACGCCTGCTGCGAAGTGAAGGGCTGGCAGTCGTCGTCGAGGCGTCCGAAGAGGGTCGGTTCGACGGCGAGGGCGTGCAGCACGGTGGAGAGCATGGCGATGGGGTAGTCGTCGATATGACGGTTGAAGTCGCATTTGCGGCGCGAGGGGTGCTGCCATGCGGCCGTGCCCAGCTCGGGACTCTCGCGGCCGTACATCGACGGCAGGTAGGCGGCGTCGAAGTCGATCAGCCGCAGCCGCAGGCCCGGAGTCACTATGATATTGTCGGGTTTCAGGTCGCCGTGCGCGCGTTCGTCGGCGAGCATGCCGAGGGCCATGCGGTCGAATGCCGCGGAGATGCGCCGCAGCGTCGTGCGGTCGTCTTGCGCTACGGCCCTATGCACCGCCTCGCCCAGAGTTATGCCATCGACCCAGTCGGTGACCACCACGTCGACCCATACGCCGTGCGAACAGTCCGTGTAGACGTACAACTCCTTTTCGAGCAGCCGCCGGCCGTAGATTTCGCGAAGACCCGGTCGCGGCCGGGTGTAGCATTTGAGCATCTTGCGGCCTCCGTCGTCGAGCTCGACCTCGAACACGGCGGCGCTGTTGCCCGTGCGGTAGCCTTTCATGCGAAACGACCCGAGCGTGCGCGTAAGACCGTGAGGATTGCTCACGCTCTTCAAGTATCGGTACAGCGATATTATCGGTAAAACCGAAACGGGGGACGCTTCGTCGCATCCCCCGCATTTCGTTGCCGTCGGCATGATTAGTGGCAGTGTCCGCAGTCGCAGCCGCCCTCGTGGTGATGCTCGTGCTCGTCGCAATCGCAGTCGCCTCCGCAATCTCCGTGGTCGCAGCCGCAGCCGCAACCGCCCTTCGATGCCAAATCCTCGGGCGTTACGTCGCGCACAGAGACTACCTCGACCTCGAAATCGAGGGTCTTGCCGGCCATGGGGTGGTTGAAGTCCATCTTCACGGTCTCATCGGCGATTTCGCGAATCGTGCCGAGCATGCGGTTGCCCTGAGCATCGCTCATGGGCACCTGCGAACCGACGAAGAGGATGTCTTCGGCCAGCTTGCCGTCGACCATGAAGATGGTCTTGGGCAGGTCGACGATGGCCTCGGCGATGATTTCGCCGTAGCCGTCCTTGGGTTCGAGCGTGAATGCCACCTTCTCGCCGGGCTCCTTGCCCTCGATTGCAGCCTCGAACTTGGGGAGCAGCATGCCTGTGCCGCAGATGAATTCCAGAGGCTGTCCCGGGCGGGACTGGTCGGCTATCTGACCGTCGACGGTGAGCTTGTAGTCCACCGCTACCATTTTGTTCTTTTCTACTTTCATGTCTTATCTTTAAAATTTGGTTTTCCGATACGTTGCCGCCTTGCGGGCGAGCTGCAAAGATAGCGATTTCGAATCGGATTTCAAAATCCGTACCTCATAATCGCCGCAGCCGGACGCTCAGCGCACCGAACGGGTCGAAGCCTGCACGCGGTCGCTTTGCTCCTCGGCGCAGTAACGGCCGTCGACGAGGTCGTAGAGAATCGTCGAGCCTGCTTGCACGCGTTCGTATGCCTTGCCGTTCAGCACGGGATTGCCGCATCCGTAGTCGAGCTGCGCGATGCTCTCCGTGTCTCGCACGGAGAGAGCGGCCGGTTTGGCGGTGTCGAGCTCCGCGCTGATAGTCCATCTTCCGAAACGCACTCCGTCGGGTGTCTCGACCGCCTCGTCGCGCGCGGACGACGACGGGCCGATTTGCATCAGCGCCAGCACGCGGCATGCCGACGACGGGCCGAAGCGCACGGTCAGGTGCCACTGGTCGGGGCACTCCTGCCCCGGGTCGGCCAGACTCATGTCGGGCGGCGTGACGAATTGCGAGGTTTGGCTCCACGAGGGAGTCTGCGAGGCGAAGATGCGCGTCTCGGCGGCCAGTCCGGCGGCCGGGCGGGTGGTAAGCCGTCGGGATGCTGCGTCGATTGCGAACTCGACGGGGCTGTGCAGCAGCCACTGCCATTCGACATCCGAGGCGGCCGACAGCTCGTCGTAAATCAGCACTTTGTCCGGCGGCAGCAGCACGACATGGCGGCGGTAGCCTTCGAGCGGTGTGGGGCCGAATCCGTTCTCGGGCGTCTCGGCGATGCCGGCCTTAGCCAGATTCTCGACCCACATGGCGTCGTTGCCGCCGCGGTAGGCCTGCGAGGCGTCGCCCAGGCAGTAGAGTATGTGTTCGCCGCCCATGGCGCGGGTCACCATGCCGTAGGCCGATGTGGAGAAGGGTTGTCCGATGCCGTCGACCAGAATGGTGTTGTGGGCCCGCGAGTGGCGGTAGGAGGTGATGTTGTGGGCGTCCGAGAAGTTCAGATAATAGCCCGTGCGGCGATAGACGGGCCGTCCGCCGCAGAGGATGTTGAAGCTGTTCTGGTCGGCCAGCGTGTGGCTGCCCGAGCCGAACGGGCTGGAACGGAAGCTCAGCGAGAGGTTGTCGGCCGGCGATGTCATTGCGGAGTGCATCACCACTTCGCCGGCATCGCGATACCACAGCATGCGCGGTGCGTCGGCCGGAAGGTCGGCGGGGTACTCCTCTGCGCCTCGCACTATGCGGTAGAGACGCATCTGGTAGTCGTCGTGCAGAGTCTGTTCGCAGGCACGGGAGTACCAGCCTGCGTAGGCGTCGTTCAGCTCGCGGGCGAGGAAGTCGGCGAAGGCAACGCGGATGCGTGTCGGTGCGGCCGTCTGGTCGGCGCCGTCGCCGAATCCTGCGCTCATCGACTGCGGCGGCCATGTATAGGCGAGCGCACGTCCGGCATTGCGGTACCACGGATGGCGCAGGAAGTCGCAGCCGGTGAGATGGCCGTAGAGCATAGGCATGTAGCAGAGGGTCTGTATGTTGGCGTCGAGATAGTATGCTCCGTTGCGCCATACGCCGCTGCGGTTGAATCCCGAATCGGGAGCGCGGGCCGTCCAGAGTTCGTAGTAGTATTCCATCATTTCGAGCGCCCGGACGCCGTACTCCGGGCTGTCGTAGAGCATGTAGGCGCACTGGAACAGAACGCGCATGTTGTGCTGCCAGAAGTGGTTGTCGAAGAGCGTGTTCTCCTGCTTGCCGCAGTGGTTGCGGAAGTATCGTTCGGCGATGCGCATCATCAGCGCCTCGGCCGCCGAGCGCTCGGCGGCGGGCAGACGGTCGAAGAGCAGGGCGTAAGGCTCGATGATGCAGATTGCGATGTCGGTCGACCCGAAGTTCGAGGCGAAGAGCACCGCGTCGTCGACAGGCGCGGCGAGCAGCGCCCGCAGGTTTTGCAGCAGCTGCTCGGCGTAGCGCTCGTCGAGGGTGAGCAGATAGGCCGTGCGGAGGAAGGTGCTCTCGCGTTTCAGACTGCCGATTTGTCCGTATGGATTGGCTGTGTAGTCCTTGCCCACGCCGCTGTTGGCGCGGTTGACGAGGCTCTTGTATTCGGGGTGAGCGGTTACCGATGCGCGCGCCGCCTCCAACCCGTCGTTCAGAAAGCAGTCGAGACGCGGATGTCCCGCCGGCAGATTCTCTTCGAGCTGCGAGAACGGAGGGGTGACGAACACCTCGGTTTCGGCCTTTACGTCGAAGGCTGTCGCTTCGCTCCATTCGGCCGCCGAACCGTCGTCGCCGATCGAGCGGTAGCGCCAGTACCACCTTCCCGGTTCGAGACGGCGGTGCGGGTTGAAGAAATTCCACGCTTCGGCGT
>CAMWIG010000191.1 GCA_947174295.1 uncultured Alistipes sp.
GCCCAGCAGCGCGTAGACGACCAGCTGCACGGCAGTCCAGTAGAGCGTCCGGCGGTCGAAGCGGAACTTATAGATTGTCGGCGTCGTCTCCATGGCGGCTTGCTATTACGGCCTCGGCGAGGATGAAGTCGGCGGGCTCGGTTAGTTTCATGTTCGTGCGCTCGCCCTCGCACAGCGAAATGCGTATGCCGAGTCGCTCGACGAGCGACGCGTCGTCGGTGAACTCGGGGGCGTATGGCTGTTCGTAGGCCGTGCGCAGTATGTCGGCGCGGAATGTCTGCGGTGTCTGCACCAGACGCAGGCGCGAGCGGTCGGCGGGTGCCGACGCACCGTCGTCGAGCAGCGTGCGGCAGGAGTCTGCCGGACAGATGACGGGCACGGCCGCTCCGTCGGCTGCGGCGCACTCGAACGTGCGGCGGATGAGCTCCGGCGTGGCGAGCGGACGCACGGCGTCGTGCACGGCCACGATGTCGACCGCCGGCGACAGTGCCGCCAGACCGCGCGACACGGAGTGGAAACGCTCCTCGCCGCCTGCGACGCACTTGTGACGCGCTACGTCGAAGCGTGCCGCGAAGTCGTGCCAGAAATCCATGCGGTCGGCTGCCAGCACGACGGCGATGTCGATACCCGGCACAGCCTGCGCGAAGAGGTTTATCGTGCGCGCGAGCACGGGCAGCCCGCCGAGCATGCGGAACTGCTTTGGGAGTCCGCCTCCCATGCGGCGGCCGCTGCCGGCGGCCACGATGACTACTCCTGCCTTGTATCCGTATCCCTCTGCCATATGAGTTTCTTTCCGAATCCGAGCGTATTGTCGGTGAATTTTACCATCTCTATCTCGACGCTCCACACGGGCGATGCCGAGACCGCCGCGAAGGGGAAGCGTTTGAGGTACGTGCGCCGTGCGCGTTCGTCGCCGCGTTCGGCGCGTCCTCGAATCTGGCACCCCTGCAATCGGCCCACCACGCGTGTTTCGAGCGCCACGGCGAGCGCCACCTCGGGGCGTGAGGCCATATGCGCGGCGTGGGTCGTCGCGTCGTCCGACATGAAGACCACGCGCCCGAGCTCGGCGTCGAAGGCGTAGAAGGCGTGTGCGCACCACGGCTCGCCGTCGGCCGAGACCGTGGAGAGCGTCAGCACATGGTGCCGGCGCAGGAATTTTACGATGCGTTCGTCCATGGCGCTATTTCCGTTTTTCGCCGGCCGGCGCTTCCGTTTCCTCTTCCGTCGGGACGGCATCCGCCGCGGGCTGCACCGGCTTGTAACCTGCGGGAATCACCACCGAGGCCACCTGCATGATGCGCTCCTGGTCCGCCACGTCGCCCTCGATTTCGGCCACTATGCGGTCGCGGACGAACTCGAACGCCGCGCGGTTCTCCTTGGCGATAGGCTCCGCGGGCTCCTGCGGAACATTCAGCGGGTTGATTGGCGTGCCGTTCTTCCAGATGCGGTAGTCGAGGTGCGGACCCGTAGAGGTGCCGGTGCTGCCGACATAGCCGATGAGCTGTCCCTGCGTCACGCGCGAGCCCTGCTGTATGCCCTTGGCGAATCCGCTCAGATGGAGATATCCCGTCACGAGATTGCCCGGATGCTTTATTTTCAGCGTGTTGCCGCCTCCGCCGCCCCAGCCCTTGAAGATGACCGTACCGTCGGCGACGGCGCGCACGGGCGTGCCCTTGGGTGCGGCGTAGTCGACGCCGTGGTGGGGGCGGTAGATTTTCAGCACGGGGTGGAATCGCGAGTTGGAGAACTTGGAGCTTATGCGCGTGAATTTGAGCGGCGCTTTGAGCAGCTGCTTGCGCAGGCTGCCGCCGTCGTACTCCCAGTAGCTTATCTTCTCGTTCTGCTTGAACGGTATGGCGTAGTAGTCGCGTCCGCCGTGGGTGAACTTGGCGCCCCACACGCGGCCGATGCCGACCTGCACGGTATCGACGTACTTCTCGTCGTAGACCACCGTGAACGAATCGCCCTTCTGTATTCCTGCGAAGTCGACCGTCCACTGGTATATCTCCTCCATCTCGGCAGCCAGAGCGTATGAAAGGTTCTCCTTCATGATTGCACCCCAGAGCGACGACTCGATTTCGGCCGAGCTCTTGCGGCGCACCAGCCGTATCTCGCGCTCGCCCGGACGCACGTCGACGGAGTCGCCCGCGAACGAGAAGACCACGTACTCGGCCACATTGCGCTCGTAGACCAGATGGTCGACATGCGGCGTATGGAGCGAATCCTCGTGGATGAAGACCGTGTAGGAGTGTCCGGCGCGGATATTGCGCAGCGGGAACACCTCCTTGGCCTTGCGGTCGAGCCGGTCGATGTCGGCGGCCGACACTCCGTAGCGGTTCAGGATTTTGCCGAGCGTCTCGCCCGTGCGTATCTCGTCGCGTTCGAGCCGGTAATCGTCGGCCACGATGCCGTAGACTATGTTGTGCTGCTCCTCGGCCGCAGTCTCGGCAGTGCCGGCCGAATCTTTGCCGCCGCACGAGGCGAGAAGCGCCGCAGCGGCGAGAAGCGAAGGTATCGAATCGAAAAAATTGAGTCTCATGCAGCAAATATACTGAATTTGCTCGGAAAACTGAATATTTTTTTTCGGCTTTTGCTGCCAATGCCGCCTTTTGTATCGCACGGCTTTTGTTATTTGGGCAATTATTGCTATCTTTACCGAATAAACCGTTACGACTGATGAAACGACTATTTCTCGCTCCTGCCTCGTGGATATACAAAGCGGCGGTGACACTGCGTCACCGTCTCTTCGACTGGGGCGTGTTGAAGAGCGAGAAGTTCGACATCCCGATAATCTGCGTGGGCAACATCACCGTAGGCGGCACGGGCAAGACTCCGATGTCGGAGATGATAATCGACTACATGTCGCGCTCGCACCGCGTGGCTCTGCTCTCGCGCGGATACGGACGTCGCACGAAGGGTTATTTGGAGGTCTCCGCACGGTCGCACTATCGCGACGTGGGCGACGAGCCGTTGCAGATAAAAATCAAGTTCCCGAAAACGGTCGTCGTCGTGTGCGAGAAGCGCGCCGAGGGCATACGCCGCATCCGGGCCGAGCACCCCGAGGTCGACCTGATAGTGATGGACGACGGATTCCAGCACCGCTACGTCGACCCCAAGATAAACGTCGTGATGATCGACGCCACGCGTCCCGTGCAGCACGACGAGATGCTGCCGCTGGGCACGCTGCGCGACCTTCCCGAAATGCTCCACCGCGCCCACTACTTCGTCGTGGCCAAATGTCCCGACGACATGAAGCCCATCGACCGCCGCCTTATGCGCAAGGTGCTGGTGTCGGTCGCCTACCAGAAGGTATATTTCACCCGCTTCGAGAGCTTCCGTCCGCAGGCTCTCTACGACGAGGCGCCCGAGGAGGTGGAGTACGGCGGCGAGGTGATAGCCATGTCGGGCGTGGGCAATCCCGCGCCCTTCGTGAGCGATCTGGCCAAACGCTACAAGATAGTGGAGACGCTGTCGATGGGCGACCACCACGTCTACATGAAGAGTGACATGCGCAATTTGGTGCGTCTTCTGGAAAAGCATCCTTCGGCCGTCATAATCACCACGGAGAAGGATGCGGTGAAACTCGTCAACCGCGACAAAATCCCCGCCGAGGTACGTCGCAGACTATACTATCTACCTATAAACATAACTTTTACGGAGGGTTCGGAGACGGACTTCCTGCAAAAACTCGAACAAGATGTACGAAGCAATTAAACAGACGGCGGCATTCATCGCCGACCGCACCAACGATTTCCGGCCCGAAGTCGGCATAATTCTCGGCACGGGCCTCGGCAACTTCGCCGACCGCATCGACGTGAAGTACGAAATTCCCTACGGCGAGATTCCGTCGTTCCCCGTGTCGACCGTGCAGGGGCACGCCGGCAAGCTGATTTTCGGCCTTATCGAAGGTCGCCGCGTGGTTGCCATGAAGGGCCGTTTCCACTACTACGAGGGCTACGGCATGCAGCAGGTGACTTTCCCGGTGCGCGTTATGAAGCTGCTGGGCATCGAAACCCTCTTCGTGTCGAACGCCAGCGGCGGCATCAACACCTCGTTCCGCGTGGGCGACCTGATGGTCATCACCGACCATATCAACCTGCTGCCCAATCCGCTCATCGGCCCCAACATGGAGGAGTTCGGCCCCCGTTTCCCTGACATGCACAACTGCTACGACAAGGAGCTCATCGCGCGTGCCACGGCGATAGCCGAGGAGCGCGGCATCAAACTCCAATAC
>CAMWIG010000192.1 GCA_947174295.1 uncultured Alistipes sp.
GTGTACTCTAACCGGGCTGAGCTACACCCCGCATTGGATTTCCCTTTGCTTTGGGACTGCAAATATAGTATATTTTTTTTAAATAACATTGTTTCGTCATCTTTTTTTCATATTTTTGTGCAAAATGATACGTTTTTCTACGATAACAGGCTTTTTTGCGGCTTTTTTAACGGTCGCATGCGGCGGTCGGAGCGCTTCGCTCGACGATTTCGACCGCACGGAATACGCCCCATCCCACGCTTCGGGCTTCGAAATTCTCGCTTCGGACAACTCGCCGAGCACAATGCTCCGCGTATTCGACCCGTGGCAGGGCGCCGAAGGGTTCGAGCAAAGGGTCTTCCTCTCGCGTGACGGAGAGAAGGCTCCGGCCGGATTCTCGGGGCAGATCGTCCGCACTCCGGCCCGGCGCATCGTCTGCATGTCGTCGAGCCATGTCGCCATGTTGGAGGCCGTGGGCGAGGATTCGCGCATAGTCGGGGTCTCGGGCATCGACTACATCTCGAACCGCTACGTCAACGAGCACCGCCGCTGCGGAGAGGTGCGCGACGTGGGCTACGACTCGAACCTCGATTTCGAGCTGCTGACGGCCATGCGTCCCGACGCCGTGCTGATATACGGAGTCGCAGGCGAGAACCGGCAGCTCACCGCGAAGTTCGAGCAGACCGGCATACCATATGTATATATAGGAGACTACCTCGAACAATCGCCGCTCGGCAAAGCCGAATGGATGCGCGTAGCGGCCGAAATCACCGACTGCGGCACTAAGGCCGATTCTCTTTTCTGCGACATATGCAATCGCTACGCCTCGGTGGCGGCCGACGTAGCGCGCCACACGGCCGGGCAGCACGAAGATGTGGTCACCCTGCCGCGCGTGCTGCTCAACACACCCTATCGCGACACATGGTTCATGCCCTCAGCGATGAGCTACATGGTACGTCTGATTCGCGATGCCGGCGGAGACACCTACACGCCGAACGACGAGACAACGGCCTCGATGCCCGTCGAGATGGAGACGGCATACATGCTCGCTGCCGACGCCGACGTGTGGCTCAACGTCGGATTCTGCACGACGCTCGCGGAGCTGACGGCCCAGAATCCGCGTTTCGCCGATATTCCGCCCGTGCGCGAGGGCCGCGTCTACAACAACAATGCGCGAAGCACGCCAGCCGGCGGCAGCGACTTCTGGGAGTCGGGCGTCGTACACCCCGACATCGTCCTGCGCGACCTGGCCAAGATTCTGCACCCGGAACTCTACCCCGACGACGAGCTCTATTACTACCGGCAGCTCAAATAACGCGTCGAAAATCTGGAAAATCCGCGGGGTATATTTGCAAAAAAACAGATATCATGAAACGACTTCTAACCATTACGGCACTGGCTGTCTGCTGCATGGCGACCGCCGCAGCACAGCAGGGATACTCGCCCTGCGGACGCACGCTCGTCGTGAGCGAGGGCCGCTACGGATTCACCGATGCCGCAGGCAGCGAGGCGATAGCCGCGCAGTACGACCTCGCCTACCCGTTCATGGAGCCGCTCGGCATGGCCATGGTGCGGCTCGGCGACGAGACATTCGCCATCGACACTCTCGGCCGACGACTCGATGCGCGCGTCCGCATGCCGCAATTCAGAAAAAACGGCCCTGAGCACTACGTGGACTACATTCGGGAACGTATCCGTTTCCGCTCGACGCACGAGTGGAAGCGCATGCGCGGCGAAAAGGTGAGCGCCGCGGTATTCGTGAACGACAAGGGCAAGACCGTCGAATGCCGCATACTCGAAAGTTCGTCGCCCGAGGCGGCGCACAAGGTGGAGTTCGCTGCCATGCACGCACCCTACTGGACAACGCCGAGCATCGACTACGAGCAGCAGGGTTTCGTCATACCGCTCGACATCGACTTCGCGACGCTGCCCGTGAACCTGACGACGTTCTACCCCGTCGACGGCGGCGGCTCGCGCATCGACAGCGACTTCGCGGCTCCGGCATTCCGCGGCGGCGATATCTACGCATTCCTGAAATGGACGAATACGCAGATGTACATCAAGAACACGGCCGACTACTACCGCGCCGACAATGACAGGGTGCGCGTCACCTTCACCATCGACGAGAAGGGCCGCCTGCGCGACGCCATGGTGCTCTCCTACCGCAACGAGGTGTGCCGCGACAAGGCGCTCGAAATACTCTCCAAATCGCCGAAGTGGAAGCCCGCGACAATCGACGGCAAAGCCGTGCCGTGCCGCTACGATTCGGTAATCATAAACTTCCGGTTCCACCGATGAACCGCCGTGCGACCACACTCTTCGCCGCGCTGTCCGCCGCTGTCGCCGCACTCTTCGTCGCCGACCTCGCCACAGGTTCGGTGAACATAGCCGCCGGCGACGTGTGGGCGGCCCTGACTGGCGGGGCGTGCGACACGACTACGCGCGACATCATACTGAAAATAAGGCTCGTCAAGGCCGTAATGGCCGTAATGGCCGGTGCGGCGCTCTCCATAGCAGGACTGCAAATGCAGACGCTGTTCCGCAATCCGCTGGCCGGCCCTTACGTGCTCGGAATAAGCTCGGGGGCGAGTCTCGGCGTGGCAATCTTCCTTCTGGGTGCGCCGCTGGCCGGCATCGCGGGCAGCTCGCTCGTGCGCACGCTCGGCACGGCCGGCGCCGCATGGCTCGGTTCGGCCGCCGTACTGTCGCTCATCATGGCCGTGAGCCGCAGAATCAAGGACATAATGGTGATTCTCATTCTGGGAATGATGCTCGGCTCGGCAGTCACGGCCGTGGTCGAGATACTGCAATACCTCGGCACGGAGGCCGCACTGAAATCGTTCGTCGTATGGACCATGGGCTCGCTGGGCGACATCACCCCGCAACAGCTGGGAGTCATCGCCCCCGTCCTCGCCGCAGGGTTCGCCCTGGCCGTGGCGGCAGTGAAGCCGCTCAACATGCTGCTTCTGGGCGAGAACTACGCCCGCACCATGGGGCTCGACACCTCGCACGCACGGCGCACGGTCTTTCTCTCCACGGTGCTGCTCGCCGGCACCGTCACGGCATTCTGCGGCCCGATAGGGTTCGTCGGACTGGCCGTGCCGCACGTGGCCCGCATGATATTCTCGACGGCCGACCACCGCACGCTGACCCTCGCTTCGGCTCTCACGGGAGCTGCGATGCTGCTCGTCTGCGACATAGTATCGAAGATGCTGGCACTGCCCGTCAACACGGTGACGGCACTGTTCGGCATTCCCGTAGTCGTGCTGGTCGTCGTGCGCAACCGCAATATGTTCTGACCATGATCGAATTCCGCAATCTGACCCTCGCCTACGGCGACCGCCGCCTGCTCGACGGCGTCTCGGCCGTCATTCCCGCCGGAGAAGTCACAGCGCTCGTCGGCCGCAACGGAACGGGAAAGAGCACCCTGCTGCGCGCCGTAGCCGGAACCGACTCCCGGACGGTAACCGCCGGACAGATACTCATCGACGGCCGCGACGCCTCGCGACTCGCACCGATGCAGCGCGCCCGCACGGTGGCCGTCGTAACGACCGACAAGTGCCGCGTGGCGAACCTGCGAGTCGAGGACGCCGTGGCTCTCGGCCGCTCGCCCTACACCAACTGGATAGGCCGCATGCAGCGCGACGACCGCGACACGGTCCGCAGCTCGCTCGAAACGGTCGGCATGGAGTCATTCGCCGCCAAAAGCATGGACTCGCTCTCCGACGGCGAAGCGCAGCGCGTGATGATAGCCCGCGCGCTGGCGCAGCAGACGCCCGCGATACTTCTCGACGAACCCACGGCATTTCTCGACATGCCGGGCCGCTACGAGCTCTGCTCGCTGCTGCGGAGATTGGCGCGCGACGAGGGGAAGTGCATATTTTTTTCCACTCACGAACTCGACATCGCACTCTCGCTGTGCGACCGCACGGCCATCATCGACACTCCGGCGCTGCACGTCGCACCCTCGGCCGAAATAGCGCGCAGCGGTCTCGTGGAGCGTCTTTTCCGCAGCGACTCGGTGAGTTTCGACCCCGCGACGCTCGGCATAAGATTCAAAAAATAGAGTTTCTGCGTTTTTTTCACGCATTTTTTTTGGAAAAGTAACTTTTTTATGTACCTTTGCAGCGCTAAACTCCTCGGCCACGGCAGGGTTACAATAGCGGTAAGGCCCATTCGTCTATCGGATAG
>CAMWIG010000193.1 GCA_947174295.1 uncultured Alistipes sp.
TCGAGGCGCTGATGCAGGACGGCAAGGCGCTGCAAAGCGGTACGTCGCACTTCCTCGGCCAGAACTTCGCCAAGGCGTTCGACGTGCAGTACGTCAACAAGGAGGGCAAGCTCGAATACGTGTGGGCTACCTCGTGGGGCGTCTCGACCCGACTCATGGGCGCCCTCATCATGGCTCACTCGGACAACAACGGTCTGGTGCTGCCTCCGAAGCTCGCGCCCATTCAGGTCGTCCTCGTCCCCATCTACAAGGGCGAGGAGCAGCTGGCCGATATCCGCAAGCGCCTGAACGACATCGCCGACGGCCTGCGTGCCAAGGGACTCAGCGTCAAGGTCGACGACCGCGACAACGTGCGCTCGGGCTTCAAGTTCGCCGAGTATGAGTTGAAGGGCGTTCCCGTGCGTCTGGCCATGGGCCCGCGCGACGTCGAGAACGGCACTATCGAACTTGCACGCCGCGACACCCTCACCAAGGAGGTCGTTTCGCAGGAGGGACTCGTCGAGCGCTGCGTGGCGCTGATGGACGAGATTCAGGCCAACATCTACCGCAAGGCTCTCGATTTCCGCAATTCGATGATTACCCGCGTCGACACGTGGGACGAGTTCGTCGAGGTGCTCGACAAGAAGGGCGGCTTCATCTCCGCTCACTGGGACGGCACGGTCGAGACCGAGGTCGCAATCAAGGAGGCTACCAAGGCCACCATACGCTGCATACCTATCGACGCCGAAGAGGAGGAGGGCAAGTGTATCTTCTCCGGCAAGCCGTCGCACCGCCGCGTGCTCTTCGCCCGCAGCTATTGATGCATGCTTTTTCACCGAAAGCCGCCGGCTCCGCAAAGGGGCCGGCGGCTTTGTCGTTCGGGGGCGTCTATGCGAGCACCCGCTCGACGTATGATTTGTAATCTTTGACCGCAGGTTCGTAGTCGGGGTCGAAGAACAGAGGCGACGATATGATGAAGTCGGCCGTCGCGCGGTTGACGGCCGTCGGCACGTTGTAGAGCGAAGCCAGACGCAGCAGCGCCTTCACGTCGACGTCGTGCGGCTGTGCGGCCATGGGGTCGCAGAAGAATATCAGTGCGCTGATTTGTCCGCCGACTATCATCGAACCGAGCTGCTGGTCGCCGCCCAGAGGGCCCGATTTGAGCAGATGTATGTTCAGCCGTTCGGCATCGCAATAGGGGTCGTTGTGGTTGCGGAGCGTCTTTTCGACTATCTTTCCCGTCGTGCCGGTGCATACCAGCGGGTGCGTCGCGAGAATCGAGCAGTTCCAGTCGACCCACTCCGCGAGGTCGCGTTTCATGTTGTCGTGCGCTACGAGCGCCACCATTTTCTTTTTATCCATAACTATTATTTCGTTTGTTGCATCGTGCGCATAGCGTCAAATATGGTGCGAATATGCCGTCTCGGTGTCGGCCGAACGCAAGGAAACTGCCGTCAGGCGACGTATTTGCTATTTTCAGGACTTTTCCTGCGCTGGCGTGATTATTGCGACGAGCTTCGCAAGGTTAAATTTTTAAGTTTATGTGCGTGAAAAGAATTTTTGCAACATCTCTGTTCTGCCTCGCTCTGTTTGCGGTCTCGACGACTTCGGCACAGAGTTACGGCTACTCTGCCGCGTCGCAATCGGCCGACACGGTTCTCCTGTCGACGCATTCCGACGGCGACTACACGGTGCGTCGTGTTCTGGTGCGCAGCAACACTCCTGCGACGACCCAGTACGACGTGCGCTATGCGATAAACAACTCCGTCATGTCGGCCTCGACGGCGAATAATGCCGCCGAGCTGAACGACATCGCCGGCTTCGTGGGCGAGCTGCCGACCGATACGCTTCTGCGCGTGGAGTCGGTCGTCGTCACGGGCTACGCTTCGCCCGACGGCCCGCAGACGCTCAACCGCAATCTCGCGGCGGCGCGCGCCAGGAACTTCGCGTCGTATCTCGACAAGAACTACAAGCTCTCGTCGAACTATAAGGTGGTGGTGAACTCCGAGCCGCTCGACTGGACCGCCTGCCGCGAGGCTGTCGCCGCTTCGTCGGTGCCCGAGCGCCGCGAGGTGCTGGCCATAATCGACGGCAATCTGTCGCACACCGAGAAGGAGGCGCGCCTGAAACGTCTGCCCGGTGTGGGGGAGTATCTCGCGGCCAACATCCTGCCGCCCATGCGCCGCGTCGACGTGACGATGACCTACGGCCGCGACCGCCTGATGACGCTGCGCACACTCGACCGCAAGTGCGACCCCGCTCCTGCGCGGCTGGTGTCGAATACCGAGCAGTGCCCGCCCGAGACGGCATGCGCGCCGTGCGGATGTCAGGCTCCGTGCCGGTGCGGCTGTGTCGTCGAGGACGAGGTCACGGGAATCATCGTCGAGATGGTCGGCAATCCCGAGTGGTAGCGGACGGCGAAAAAGTTTTGTCGCGCATGGTGCGAGTGTCGAATGATTTTACTATATTTGTAACGAAGTTAAGAGACAATTTCAATTTATTACGAATATGGCAAATTTAAGAATCCTCAAAAAGGAAATCGACTACCGTCTCGAAGAGCTCGTTTTCGATTGCGACATGGCAATCTGCTTCCAGCCTTCGAAGGAGACCGAGATTTTCGCACTCATGAAGGAGGGCGTCGACCTTCGCAACGAGCTCTACGCTCGCGCAAGCAACCCCGCCGAGCCCCACAACCGTTCGCTCGTGCGCAAGCACTATGCAGCTCTGCGCCGCGACATGGTGGAGGCTTACGACAAGCTTTTCGACAAGCTGAGCGAAATCAACAAGTAACGGCCCGACGGGCTTTCAACGATGCGGAATCGCTCTCGCGGGGGCGGTTCCGCTTTTATTATGTCATGCGATGAACGAAATGATTGAAACCGAACGTCTGATTCTCAGACCGTGGCGCGACGAGGATGCCGCGGCGCTGTATCGTTATGCCTGCGACCCCGAGGTAGGGCCCGCTGCGGGCTGGCCGCCTCATGAGTCGGTGGAGCAGAGTCTCGAAATCATACGGACGGTCTTCTCGGCCCCCGAGACATACGCCGTAGTGCTCCGCGAGACAGGCGAGCCGGTGGGCTGCTGCGGCATCGTTCCGAGCGACGGCGCGCACTCCGATGCGGTTTACGGCAGCTCGGCCGAGATAGGCTACTGGATAGGTGTGCCCTACTGGGGACGCGGATTGATTCCCGAGGCCGTCGAAGCCTTGGCGGCGCGCTGTTTCGACGTGCTGGGCATGTCGGCCTTGTGGATAGTCCACTACGACGGCAACGACAAGTCGCGGCGTGTGGCCGAGAAGTGCGGTTTCGCGTACCACCACACCGAATACGGCAAACCGTCGCTGCTCGGCGACATGCGGACCGAGCACTTCATGATAAGATACGGAGGGTAGGTTCAGGCTTGTTCCGCCGGACGTGCGTCGCCGCGTGTCAGTGGCGTTCGAGCACCGTGTGGGGTACGTCGCCGTGCGAGATGATTTGCAGCGGGCAGTCGTAGTTGCGCAGCTGCTCCTCGGTGATGACGTTCGAGTCATGGCGGTGTACGTGGCGGTTCACGCATACTATGCTGCGCACGACGCTCGTTATCGTGCCTATGTCGTGCGATACCATGATTATCGCCATGCGGCGGCTCAGCTCCTGCAACAGCGTGTAAAGCTCCTTCTCGAAGCGGTTGTCGACGTAGGTCGTCGGCTCGTCGAGAATCAGCAGCCGCGGGTCGGCTATTATTGCGCGGCACAGCATGGCGCGCTGCATCTGTCCTCCCGATATCTCGCCGATAGGCTTGCGTGCCGTGTCGGCTATTCCCGCCTTGGCGAGCAGTTCGCAGGCCCGGTGCCTGTCTTCGCGCGTGTAGCGTGCGCAAAATCCGCGTGCGCTCTGCAATCCCGACATCACCACCTCTTCGACCGATATCGGAAACGAACGGTCGAACGTAGATATCTGCGGCATGTAGCCTATCAGACGCTCTCCGTTGCGGAACAGCTCCTGCGAGAGCCTTATGCTGCCCGAGTGGGGGATGTTGCCCAGTATGGCGTTAACGAGCGTCGTCTTTCCGCCTCCGTTCGGGCCTATTATTCCTATGAAGTCGTCGCGGCGTATGTCGAGGTTCACTCCGTCCAAAGCGCGATATCCGTCGTAGTCCACCGCGACGTCGCGCAGCTCTATTATGCTCTCCATC
>CAMWIG010000194.1 GCA_947174295.1 uncultured Alistipes sp.
CCCGCAGCCCGTTCAACCGGCCCCGGCTCCGCACCCGACTCAGAATCCCCGTCCGTCCGCGACGCCCGCACCGTCGGCAGCGCCTGCTCCGGCAGCGCTCCGTACAGCTGCGGCCGCCGCACCGGCGGAACATCCGGCCGCAGCCCCCTCTCCCGCCCCGACCGCAGCCGCCGCACGCCCCGCAGCCATACAGCCGCAGACGGCGCGCAAGCCGCTGATTTCGGGAACGTCGCTCGCAGCGCTCATCAACGGCGCGGCGCACCCCGAGCAGGAGAGTGCCGAAACCGTATCGGCAGCTGCCGCAGCGCCGCTCGAAGACCCTGCGGCAGAGCAGAAGCTCACGGCCGCGCACGACGCCATATTCGACGATATCCGTCAGCGGCGCCCGCGCTTCGTGGCTGCATTCGACAACATGACATTCGCCGGAAGCTCCATACGGCTCACCGTTCCGTCGCAGGCGCTCTTCGACGAAATCATGCGGTCGAAGACGGAGATTCTGATGCGCATAGCCGAAATCGCAGGCGTGAACGGCATGCTGACGCTCGACATCGCGGTCGACGAACGCATGAAGGCGGCGCGCCCGATAAAGCTCGAAGACCGGGTGAAATACCTCACAGATAAGAATCCGCTCGTGGCCGAGCTGCGCAAGGCGCTCGACCTCGAAACGGAGTAACATAACGCAAAAAAAAGAGATAAAAGAATAACACGACAATGGCAACAAAGAACTTCATCGAAGAACTCGAATGGCGCGGCATGATTCACACCATCATGCCCGGCGCGAAGGAACAACTCGAAAAGGAGATGACGACGGCCTATCTGGGTATCGACCCGACGGCCGATTCGCTGCACATAGGACACCTCGTGGGTGTCATGATTCTCAAACACTTCCAGCTGTGCGGCCACCGTCCGCTGGCACTCGTCGGCGGCGCCACGGGCATGATTGGCGACCCGAGCGGCAAGTCGCAGGAGCGCAACCTGCTCGACGAGGCCACTCTGCGCCACAACCAGGAGGCCATCAAGCGCCAGCTCTCCAAGCTGCTCGACTTCGACTCCGACGCGCCCAACGCCGCCAAGATGGTCAACAACTACGACTGGATGAAGGACTTCACGTTCCTCGATTTCATCCGCGACATCGGCAAGCTCATCACCGTCAACTACATGATGGCCAAGGATTCGGTCAAGAAGCGCTTCAACGGCGAGGGCGACGGCATGTCGTTCACCGAATTCACCTACCAGCTGGTGCAGGGCTACGACTTCCTCTACCTCTACCAGCACGAGGGCTGCCGCATCCAGCTCGGCGGCTCCGACCAGTGGGGCAACATCACCACCGGCACGGAGCTCATACGCCGCAAGCTCGACGGCGAGGCCTACGCCATCACCTGCCCGCTGATTACCAAGGCCGACGGCACGAAGTTCGGCAAGACCGAGAGCGGCAACGTGTGGCTCGACCCGCGCTACACGTCGCCCTACAAGTTCTACCAGTTCTGGCTTAACGTGAGCGACGACGACGCCAAGCGCTACATCCGAATCTTCACTCTGCTCGACCGCGAGACCATCGAACGTCTCACTGCCGAGCACGATGCCGCACCGCATCTGCGCACGCTTCAAAAGCGTCTGGCCGAGGAGATTACGACGATGATTCACTCGCGCGAGGAGTACGAGAAGGCTGTCGAGGCATCGCAGATTCTTTTCGGCGGCGCTACGTCCGAGGCCCTGCACCGTCTCGATGAGCAGACGCTGCTGCAAGTCTTCGAGGGCGTACCTCAGTTCACCGTGGCACGCACCGACCTCGGCATGACTCTGCTCGACCTCTGCGCCGAGAAGACGCAGATATTCCCCTCGAAGGGCGAGTGCCGCAAGATGGTTCAGGGCGGCGGCGTGGCTCTCAACAAGGAGAAAATCGCCGACCCGATGCGCGCCGTCACCGACGACGACCTCATCGCCGGCAAGTATCTGCTCGTGCAGCGCGGCAAGAAAAACTACTATCTCGTAACTGTCGAGTAGCACACCATGCAGTACACCATCACACTGTCCGACTGCGAATTCCGCGCCTACCACGGCTGCTACGACCTCGAACAGAAGGTCGGCAACCGCTTCTCGGTCGACGTGCGCATCACGGCCGAGCTGGGCGATGCCGCCGAGAAGGACGCCGTCGAGCGCACGGTCAACTACCTGCGCGCCTACGAGGTCGTCAGGGCGCAAATGGCAGTGACGCAGCGCACCATCGAGCGCGTGGCCGAAAACATCATCGCGGCGCTCTACGGGGAGTTCCCGTCGATATGCCGCATCAGCTGCACCGTGGCCAAAATCGCACCGCCGCTCGGCGGCAAGGTAGGCCGCGTGGCAGTGACTCTGGAACGCTGATACTACGGCCCTGCCCGATTCGAGTCGGGCAGGGCCGTATGCGTTCCAGCTATCCGGCGAAGCGGCGCATACGGCACGGCAGGCCGAGGCGCGGCACCGCAATACGAAATAATAGGGAGAAAGGTAAAATTCGGGTTAATATGGGACATCAAACACGGGCTACGTTCGGCAGCAAGCTGAGCGCGGTGCTGGTCGCCGCGGGCGGGGCAGTCGGACTGGGCAACATCTGGCGCTTCCCCTACGTGGCCGGCGAAAACGGCGGCGGCGCCTTTCTGGCGATTTACATACTCTGCGCCGTCATCATGGGTCTGCCTATCATGCTGGCAGAGTTCGTCATCGGCCGCAGTTCGCACAGCAATGCGTTCGGGGCGTTCCGCCACCACAGCAATCTGTGGAAATACATGGGCTTCAACTGCATCCTCACGTCGTTCCTCATCATGGGATTCTACTGCGTCGTTGCCGGCTGGACTATCGAGTACACGGTGCACTCCGTCGCCTCCGGCATCGCGCGGAGCACGCTTGCCGACGAACACGCCGCATACTTCTCGGCGTTCATCTCCAATCCGTGGCGGCCGGTGCTCTACACCGCTGCCGCCATGCTTCTCACGCATACCGTCATCGCCCTGGGCGTTCGCAAGGGCATCGAGCGCTGTTCGCGCATGCTGATGCCCGTGCTGCTGATTATGCTCGTCGTGCTGGCCGTGCGTTCGCTGATGATGCCCGGCGGCTTCGAGGGTCTGCGATTCTTCCTCTACCCCGACTTCTCGAAAGTCTCGGCACGCACTCTGCTGGTCGCCATCGGCCAGGTCTTCTTCTCGCTCTCGGTGGGTCTCGGGTCGATGATTACCTACGCCTCCTACTTCAAGTCCGACACCGACCTGCGCACCACGGCCGTCAACGTCACGGTCATCGACACGCTCGTCGCCGTACTTGCAGGACTGGTCATCTTCCCGGCAGTCTTCTCGGTCGGCATCGAGCCTTCGGCCGGCTCGTCGCTCGTCTTCATCACTCTTCCGAGCATCTTCGCCACCATGCCTCTGAGCACCGTATGGTCGACATTGTTCTTCCTGCTGCTGGCTGTCGCCGCCCTGACTTCGGTGATATCGCTGCACGAGGTCATAACGGCCTGCATCCACGAGGAGTGGCACATCCGCCGCCGCACGGCCGCATGGATTACTACGCTCTCTATAACTGTCCTCGGCACCGCGGCGTCGCTGTCGCTCGGCCTGCTCGACGGATGGCGGATATTCGGACTGACCATCTTCGACGCTCTGGACTTCGTCACGGCCAACATACTGCTTCCCGTCAGCGGCATGTTCTCGGCCCTGTTCGCCGGCTGGGTCATCAAACGCACGACATTCGTCGACGAGCTTACCGGCCGCAGCATGAAATACAGCCGGCAGGCCGAAGTCGTCAGAATACTGCTGCGCTACGTCTGCCCCATCATGCTCTCGCTGATATTCCTCGACAATCTGGGCCTGCTGAACTGGCTGTAAAACCCGTCGGCCCGAACCGTGCGGAGCCGTTTCCACTTATCGGGAAACGGCTCCGCGTCGTTTTTTCGCATCCCTGCAATCCACTTTTTCCGAGCAGCAGTGAATCGGCATCATGCTAACACACAGCGCATTGACATAAAAACACCCGGTTTCGAATCCACTTATTCACCGTATCGGTTTTCAAATCGGAGCCCGCCTGGCTAAATTTGTATAGCAGCAAACGAGCCGGCATAAAGCCTTTCCGACACGTGTTTGCACTACACATTCCCGAAACACGAAAACC
>CAMWIG010000195.1 GCA_947174295.1 uncultured Alistipes sp.
CGCTGTCTCGTCCAGATCCTCGCTGTGCCCGAGCCAGACGATACGACCTCCTTCGCGCGTTTGGGCGATTTCGACATGACGATGCGTCTATTGCCGCTGCTCAGCCGCAACGTCATCATCCGGCGAATAGCCCTCACGGCTCCCGAGGTGAACATCTACCAGCGCGGCAACAGCTTCAATTTCGACGATCTGACGGCGCATTTCGCCGCCGATTCCACGGCCGCAGCCCAAAGCGACGGCAGTTCGCCGTGGGATGTCGGAATCTACGACATATCGCTCGCCGAGGGGCATTTCAGCTATACCGATCTCGAAATCGACGCCCATTGGGGATTCGAGAATCTGAATCTGGCCATTCCCGGGCTCTATTTCGCCGGCAGGAATACCGATGTCGGTGCGGTTCTCAACTTCGCCGACGGCGGCAGCCTCTCCACCGAGCTGTCGTACAATGTCGAGAGCAGCGAATACACGCTGCGCATGAAACTTGCCGATTTGGCGCTGAAAGGCACTCTGCCGTATTTCCGTCAGGCGCTCAATACGAGCGCGGTGGACGGATTGCTGTCGATGGATGTCGCCGTCAGCGGCAATACTCGCCATATGATGGACTTCACGACGTCGGGTACGGTCGACCTCGCGCAATTCACTCTCGCCGACGAGGCCGGGCGCCGCGTGCTCGGCATCGACACCATGCACGTGGGGCTCGACGAGGGGCGGCCCATGCAGCGCCGGTTCCGCTTCGACACCATATTCGCCTCGGGCGTGGGCGCCGAGTTCAGCATCGACGGGCAGGGGCGCAGCAACATCGCGGCACTGCTCGGCGTACCGGCCGACTCGCCGCAGGAGCTTTCGGCCGACGGCGGCGATGCGCTCCCCGTCGACTCGCCGGCCGCTGCCGCCGAATCCGCGGCAGGGGCTCCGTTCGACATCGGAGTGCGCCGCATCGACCTTCGCGGCGGAAGTCTCGCAATCAGCGACCTGTCGATGGACAAGCCGTTTTCGTACTCGATTTCCAACATCGTGCTGCGCAGCCAGGATTTCGACCTTGCGGCCCGCAACCGCGTGATGATAAGCGCCCAGATGCAGCAGCAGGGTTCGGCGATGATTCGCTGGGACGGCGACATGAGCTCCATCGACAACCACGACATCCTCGTTTCGCTGTCGAACATCGAGTTGAAGGACTTCTCGCCCTATTGCGAGCACTTCACGGCATATCCCATCGTCGAGGGCAACCTGACATACCGCAGTCAGAACATCATCACAAACCGTTATCTGCGCGGCACCAACCACCTCGACATGTTCCGTCCCGTTGCGGACAAGCGCCGCAAGGATATCAAGCCCGAGATGAACATTCCGCTCAAACTCGGACTCTATGCCCTCAAAGACAAGCAGGGCCACGTGAACATCGACCTGCCGGTGAGCGGCCGCATCGACTCTCCCGAGTTCTCCTACCGCCGCATAGTTATGAAGGCGCTCGGCAACGTGCTGTTGAAGGTCATCTCGGCGCCGTTCTCGTTCATGTTCGGCAGCGGGAGCCGCATCGACCATATCGACATCGATGCCTTGCAGCAGGCTTTCACTTCGGAGCAGTACGCCAAGTTCGACCGCCTGGCCGACATGCTGGCGCAGAAGCCCGAGATGAAACTCTCGCTCACGCAGCGTGTCGATTACGACAAGGCTCTCATCCGTGAGGCGGAGATGATACTCAAAGCATCCTATTACAACTCCATGCAGAGCGACTCCACGCACAGACTCAACATGCTCGATTTCGAGGCTATCGCCGCCATGCCTGTTAAGTCGAATCAGCTGTCGGCATACGCCGATTCGCTGCTCGACGTGCGCGGAATCGACCGGAAGTCGATGAAGACGACCGAAAAGGCTCTCGCGCTTTACGGAGACCTTGCGGCGAAGTATCTCGACCGCACTTTGCAACGGCGCGACAGTTCGCTCGTAAGATATATGTCTACCGCTCACCCCTCGGTTGCCGGGAGTTCGTTCCGCGTAGTCTCGCAAAGCGATTCGCTGCGCCGTTCGCACCGTGGAGCCGACCGATACGTAATCACGGTCGAAGTCGACGGCGAGAGCGTGGATGTAGCTTCGGACGATGCGGTTGCCGAGACGGCGCCCGATGGCGGTTCGGCGGCCGATTCTCTCGCTTCGGAGCGTGCGGAATATCTTCCCGAAGCATAGAAATGACGATTTATCGAAATTTTTTGCTCGAAAAATTTGCTGCGTCGAAAAAACGTCTTATCTTTGCAACTCGAAATCGGAGATTTCCCCGACGGAGGCTCTGCCGACGAAGGGACGACGGGGTGTAGCGCAGTCCGGTTAGCGCACCTGCTTTGGGAGCAGGGGGTCCCAAGTTCGAATCTTGGTACCCCGACGAAGAGCCGCTGACAGCCGGGTCGGCGACGAAAAGGCCGAGAGCCGCGGAGGCTGTGATAGCCGAAGCGCCACTTGGATGGCCGAAAGAATTCGGGCCTGAAAAGTTTGTAATGGCTGAAAGGTTCGGACAGCGAGTTCGGATTTGAAATATTGAGATTAAACCGTAGAGGAGTTTTTCCTCCAAAGTGTTCGGGGTGTAGCGCAGCCCGGTTAGCGCGCCAGCTTCGGGAGTTGGAGGTCCCGGGTTCGAATCCCGGTACCCCGACGAACACCAATCGGTGAGAGCCTGCAAAAGCGATTTTGCAGGCTTTTTTTTGTGGCATCATTACCTTTTCTGTCTCTGCCGCAATGTATTCCGCCCAATAACCCGATATTCTCCCGCGATAACGGAACAGTGAGTTTATTACAATATTATATTGTAATTGTTTGTGTAAGCTATTGCCATAATATCTGCTGATTGTCCGTGTATATTGAGATTGTGTCGGATTCAATTTTGCCACAACCTCTTACACACCGTCTTTCGTCTTCCGCCGTTGGGCAGGACTATCCATATACTACCGACAGCATGACTGCCTAAATAAAAACCTCTGCACGGGCATGCCTTTGGCGCACACCGTGCAGAGGTTTCGCAGGACGGATATACGAGGAACGGATATACGAGTTTCCGTAGTCTCCGGATTACTCTTTTTTCTTCTTCTCCCGATACTTCTCTACTTCCTCCTTGGCAAATAGGAACATCTTGTAGTACCCCTTGTTTTCCTCTACGTGGTCGATGATTTCCTTGTCGCTCAACAGATTCTCGACTCTGTACCCGAACTGGTTGTAGAACAGGTCGCGCTCTATCACCCCGCGCTTCAACATTATCGCTCCCAGCTCGATTGTGCCCAGATAGTCGTACTTGTCGACAGTCGACCACTTCGCCGCCGGCTGCGTCTGCGGATTCTTTGCCGTTGCAGAGCCGGCCGGTCGGGATGTGTTTCCGGCCTCCTGCTCCGTCGTTTCACTTTCGGCTGCCGCCGGCAAATCAAACTTGCGGTCTTCCTGCGGCAGCAGAGAACTGTGAATCGCCTTTTTCTCGGGGGTGTTCAGCATCTCTCGCAATTTCCCGAGAGCCTTTACGGTCTCGACATCGAGATATTTCGTGAGGTGATAGTTGGCAACAAACAGCGTAAGACAGCACCCTCCGAATGTAATCATCTGGCTGTACTCACCCCAAAAGCTCTGCATGTTCTTCACCCCGTCGATATTCAGCGCCAGCCGCCAGCCGTCCGAGCAAATCGTCTGCACGCAGACTGTCACAATCGCCACCAGAACAATCATGACCATGGCAATCAATATCAGGCTAATCACCGTAAGTATTGCGGGTAACCGCCTTTTCAGTTCATCAAAAATCATATCCTTGAATTTGCGATGCATACTGTTTCCAATCTTCATTTGTTTTATACGCCTCGACCGATTTTCTTGGGACGTAAATAATGACATTACTATTTACTCCGATGCTGTATACGTATTGGTTGTCTATCGTCGGCGGAGTCTGCGGTTTGCAATAAACACTTGTCAGGCTGCTGCAACCGTAGAATGCGTACCATCCAATCGTCGTAACACCTTTGGGAATATTAATGCTTGTCAGGCTGCTGCAACCGTAGAATGCGTAATATCCAATCTCCGTAACACCGTAGTCAAAAAAGCAGCTGAACAGGCCGCGGCAAACATAGAATTCGGAATAGCCAGT
>CAMWIG010000196.1 GCA_947174295.1 uncultured Alistipes sp.
CCCCCCCCCCCCCCCCTTTTTTTTTTCATGCCGACGCCGGCATACGACAGCATGCTTAGTCTGGTGGGCGCGTTTATGTGTATAATATACAGTTCTTTTATACTCTTGGGCGGCAGGTCGCCGTTGAGGTAGTAGACGGGGATGTCGGGGCTCAGCTTGCGAAAGGCCAGACATGCGTTTATCGAGAAGGCTATGATGTCGGTGCGTCCGATGAGGCGGTGTTTGCGCAGCGCCTTCATTATTTTCGCGGCGGCCTTGTCCTCGCGGTTGAAGTCGGAGAGCGACTTCATCTCCAAGACCAGACGCGTGTCGGGCTTCGAGGCTACGAGTTCGAGGTAGGCGTCCAGCATGGGGATGTTCTCGCCGTTCGGAAGAACGATGGAGGTCGAGGTCTTTGCTGTGGAGCGCTCCATGTCGATGTCGGTTCCATTGTACACGCGGTCGTGGTTGACTATCAGCTTGTCGTCGGAGGTGAGCCACACGTCGATTTCCGAGCCGTACACTCCTATGGAGTCGGCCTTGGAGAACGAAGCGAGCGAATTCTGCGCCGAGGCCGGTGCTTTCCAGTACCCGCGGTGGGCGATGACCTTCGGCTGTGCGAAGGATGCGGCGGCGCCTGCGATGAGCATGACGAGAGTCGAGAAGAGGATTTTTCTATTCATGATTCGGTTAAAGGTTTTTTGCTTATGAAACGAAACGATGACAAAGTTAGTGAATATTTCGTTAAAAACAACTGTTGCCGCCCGTTTCTGCGGTATCGTATTTGAAAAACAGCGGCGCGATGCAGGTTTTCGTCGGTTTTGAATCGAAATGCGGTTGCTTTCCGAGCGCAATGCGCGGCGCAGTGCCGAGCTGCGGCGGCCGGAGATTCGCGTTTTGCCGTGTCGGCGAAAAGATTTATATTTGTAGTTAAAATCGAAAATGATGAACGAACGATTGATATTCGTGACCAACGACGACGGATACTCGTCGCGCGGAATGGAGGCGGCCATAGAGGTGGCGCGCCGCTTCGGCCGCGTGGTGGTCATTGCACCCGAGACCGTGCAGAGCGGCATGAGCCAGGCCATTACGATGTACAATCCGCTCTACCTGCGCCGCATCCCGCGCGAGGACGGTGTGGAGATGTACGCCCTGAACGGAACACCCGTCGACTGCGTGAAGATGGCTTTCGACCATCTGTTGCGCGAGGAGCGCGTCGATCTCGTGCTGTCGGGCATAAACCACGGTTCGAATTCGGCCGTGAACGTGCTCTATTCGGGCACGATGGGTGCGGCGATCGAGGGCAGTTTCTACGGCTGCCCGGCCATAGGGCTGTCGCTGTGCGACCACTCGGCCGACGCCGACTTCGCGGCGGCGGTGCACTACTGCACCGAAATCGTGCGTTCGGTGGTCGAGGGCGGCGTGTCGACGCCGCTGTGTCTCAATGTCAACGTTCCCGTCGGCGGAGTCGACTCTCTGGCCGGCGTGCGCGTCTGCCGGCAGAATCGCGGCTTCTGGCGCGAAGAGTTCTACCGCCACCAGGACCCGCGCGGACGGGAGTACTACTGGCTCACGGGCGATTTCGTGAATGCGGAGCCTGAGAGCGAGGACACCGACGAGTGGGCGCTTGCGCACGGCTATGTGTCGGTCGTTCCCGTCCATGTCGACCTGACGGACTACGCGCGTCTCGACGATTTGCGGCGCGTGCTGAAATGACGACGAGAAGAGAGAGTTCAACCGTTAAAATACGATGCCTATGACGTTTCTGAAAATTATGATGTTTCTGGCGATTATCGTGCAGACTGCGGCCACGATATACGCCATACGGCTCACCAAGCTGACGCGTTACAACGTGGTGTGGATTCTCTTCATCATAGGTCTCACGCTGCTGTCGGCGATGCTCGTGTTGCAGTTCATGATGGTCTTCGAAATGGTGCGTCCGCGTCAAACCTACATATGGCTGGTGATAGCCATCTCGGCCTGCCTGTCGATAGGGGTCATGTACGCCCACAAGCTGTTCCGCTACATCGAGCGGCTGACGCGTCAGCGCCGGCTCTACAACAAGCGCGTGCTGACGGCCGTGCTGCGCGCCGAGGAGAAGTCGCGCTCGCGCTTCTCGAAGGAGCTGCACGACGGGCTGGGGCCGCTGCTCTCGTCGGCCAAGATGTCGCTCTCGGCACTCTCGTCCGAGACCGGGGCCCTGGAACGCCGCGAGATAATCGCCAACACGACCTATGTCATCGACGAGGCCATACGCTCGCTGCGCGAAATTTCGAACAACCTCTCGCCGCACGTGCTCAACGACTTCGGGCTTGCCCGGGGCGTGCAGAATTTCATTGCGAAGACCGCAGCGATGCACGACGCGAAGATACGCTTTACGACCAACCTGCGCACGGAGCGCTTCGATTCCGACGTGGAGGTTATAGTCTACCGCGTCGTGTGCGAACTGATAAACAACTCGCTCAAACACTCCGCCTGCTCGCAAATCAACCTCTCGCTGTCGTTGGAGGGCAGTCTGCTGACTTTGCGCTACACCGACGACGGCCGCGGATTCAACCCCTCGGCCGTGATGGACTGCGGCATGGGGCTGGCCAACATGCACTCGCGCATAGGTTCGCTCAACGGCCGCATCGACATTCGCAGCGGCAAGGGCCGCGGCATGCAGGCTACGGTATGCGTCGATACGAACGGACGCACCGTGCCGGAGCGTGAGACCGAACGATAAACCCCCTGCGTAAATGACCCCCTGCAAGATTTTTCTGGTCGACGACCACGCTCTGTTCCGCAGCGGCCTGCGCGGTCTGCTCGACCGTCGCGAAGAGTACGCCGTAGTCGGTGAGGCCGGCGACGGAGCTGAGTTTCTGTCGATGCTTCCGACGATCGATGCCGATGTCGTGTTCATGGACATATCCATGCCCCGCATGGGCGGCGCCGAAGCCACGGAGCGGGCGCTCGAAATGCGTCCCGGCCTGCGAGTGGTGACGCTGTCGATGTTCGGCGACGAGAACTACTACGCCCGCATGGTCGAAGCCGGCGCTTGCGGATTCCTGCTCAAAGACTCCGACATCGGCGAGGTCACGGCTGCCATCGAGGCCGTCATGAACGGCGAAAACTACTTCTCGCCGGCCGTGCAGTCGTCGCTGGCCGGGTCGATGCGCTCCGCCGCGACGCGTTCGTCCGATGCCGACGCCCTCTCCGGGCGCGAAATCGAGATTCTGGTCGGCGTGTGCCGCGGTCTGTCGAACCAGGAGATTGCCGACGAACTCTTCATCTCCAAGCGCACCGTCGACAAGCACCGCGCCAACATTCTCGAAAAGACGGGCTGCAAGAATACGGCGAGTCTGGTGATTTACGCCATACGCCGTCGGCTGGTCGATTTGGAATAGTGGAAAATTTTTCGTATATTTGAATTTCGCTGTCGTGCGCCGCGGCGTGCCGCGACGGCCGTCCGGGTGCATGACGTGCCGGCAATATTTTTTTGATGGATTCGTTCGACAACATATTCTCTATCGGCGGCGAGGCCGATTTCGCCCGCGAAGCGCTGGCGACGTTCCGCTTTCAGGCGGAGCGTTGCGCCGTCTACCGCGAGTATATCGAGCGCATAGGCGTCGCGGCGGCCGATGTCGTGGACTGGCGCGACATACCGATGCTGCCGATAGGCTTCTTCAAGTGGCGCGACGTCTATTGCGGCGCGGCGGCACCCGAAAAGGTCTTCACGTCGAGCAACACGGGCGGCGGCGACGCTTCGCGCCATGCGATGGAGAGTCTGGCGCTCTACGAGCGGGCCTTCACGGCCGCCTTCGAGCGTTTCTACGGCGAGCCGCGGAGGTGGAGCCTCTACGGACTGCTGCCCAACTACCTGAGCCGCGAGGGGTCGTCGCTGGTCTACATGTGCGACCGCCTCATCGCAGCCTGCGGGTCGGGCGGATTCTATCTCGACCAGTACGAGCGCCTTATCGACGACATGGCCCGCGACCCGAAGCAGAAAATCCTTCTCGTCGTTCGCTATGCTCTGTGGCATTTTGCTTAGCGCTACGCCCCGAAGCTGCGCGATACGGTGGTCATGGAGACCGGAGGCATGA
>CAMWIG010000197.1 GCA_947174295.1 uncultured Alistipes sp.
TAGTGATTTTGTTAAATGATGTTTTTAAGCCATTTCTGGCCGCAGGCTAAGTGCGGCCAGATTTGTTTGCGTCGTGCGATTTCGATTAAAAAATGTTCATAACTCGGAAAATGCGGCTTGCTATTTAATCCATAAATTCGTATCTTTGGACGCAAAAAATGTTTTTTGCGCTAAACGTTATCAAGCAAATGAAAAAAGTAGATGTCGTACTCGGACTCCAATGGGGCGACGAGGGCAAGGGCAAGGTCGTCGACGTGCTGACTCCTTCCTATGAAGCCGTAGCCCGCTTCCAAGGCGGCCCGAATGCTGGTCATACGTTGGAGTTCAACGGTGAGAAATACGTTCTTCGCTCCATTCCGTCGGGTATCTTTCAGGGCGGTAAAATCAACATCATCGGTAACGGAGTCGTACTCGACCCGATTCTTTTCCGCGAGGAGGCCGAGGCGCTGGCCAAAAGCGGCCACGACCTGACGCAGCGCCTCTACATATCGAAGAAGGCGCACCTCATCATGCCTACGCACCGCATCCTCGATGCAGCCTACGAGGCCGCGAAGGGGTCGTCGAAAATCGGCACCACGGGCAAGGGCATCGGCCCCACCTACACCGACAAGGTGAGCCGCAACGGAGTGCGCGTGGGTGACATATTCCTCGATTTCAAGTCGATATACGATGCGGCCAAGGCCCGCCACGAAGCCATACTCCGCTCGCTCGGCTACGCATACGACATCGCCGAGCTGGAACGCAAGTGGTTCGAGGGCATCGAGTACATGAAGCGTTTCCGCATCATCGACTCCGAGCAGACTGTCAACGACATGATTTGCGCCGACAAGCACATTCTGGCCGAGGGCGCGCAGGGAACGCTGCTCGACGTCGACTTCGGCTCCTATCCGTTCGTCACTTCGTCGAATACCGTATGCGCCGGCGTCTGCACGGGTCTGGGCATCGCGCCCAACCGCATAGGCGAGGTGTACGGCATCTTCAAGGCCTACTGTACGCGTGTCGGCAGCGGGCCGTTCCCAACCGAGCTCTTCGACGAGACGGGCAAGCGTCTGCGCGACCTGGGGCACGAGTACGGAGCCGTGACGGGGCGCGAGCGCCGCTGCGGATGGCTGGATATGGTGGCTCTCAAATACGCCATCATGGTCGACGGCGTGACGGGGCTCATCATGATGAAGTCCGACGTGATGAACGATTTCGATACGGTGAAGGTCGCCGTGGCATACGAGACCGCCGAGGGCCGCACGACGGTGTTCCCTTACAATATCGAATCCGACGTGAAGCCCGTCTATCGCGAATTCCGCGGCTGGAAGTGCGACCTTCGCAAGATTCGCCGCTACGAGGATTTCCCGCAGGAATTCAAGGAGTACGTGGAGTTCATCGAGAGCGAAACGGGCGTGCCGGTGAAGATTATCTCGGTCGGCCCGGACCGCGACGAAACCATAATGCGCTAATACCGAACCTAATAAACCAATATACTAACTAAGTTATAATGAAACAGTTGAAAATCGTTGTGCTGGCAAAGCAGGTGCCCGATACCCGCAATGTGGGCAAGGACGCCATGACGCCCGAAGGTACGGTCAACCGTGCCGCTCTGCCGGCCATCTTCAATCCCGAAGACTTGAACGCTCTCGAAGCGGCTCTGTTTATCAAGGACCAGACCGCGGGGTCGACGGTTCATATCCTCACTATGGGCCCTCCCCGTGCTGCCGATATCATCCGTGATGCCATGTTCCGTGGTGCCGACGGCGGTTACCTGCTTACCGACCGCAAGTTCGCAGGTTCCGATACGCTCGCTACTTCGTACGCTCTCTCGTGCGCGCTTAAAAAGATAAATCCCGACGTCATCGTCGCCGGCCGTCAGGCCATCGACGGCGATACGGCTCAGGTCGGCCCTCAGGTCGCCGAGAAGCTGGGTCTGCCGCAGGTGACCTACGTCGAGCAGATTCTCAGCGTGGGTGACGACAAGGTCGTCGTCAAGCGCCGTCTCGAACACGGTACGGAGACCGTCGAGGCTCCTCTGCCGCTGGTCATGACCGTCAACGCCTCGGCCGCAGCGTGCCGCCCGAAGAATGCCAAGCGCGTGATGAAGTACAAATATGCGCTCACCAAGTCCGAAATCGCGGCCGACGCCGAGGCGCCCTACGCCAAGATGGCCGCCGCCAAGGATTATCTGCAAATCGTGGAGTGGGCCGCCGCCGATGTCGACCCCGACGAGAAGCAGCTCGGACTTACCGGCTCGCCTACGAAGGTGAAGGCCATTCAGAACGTCGTTTTTCAGGCCAAGGAGGCGAAGAAGCTCACCTCGGACGACAAGGAGATCGAAGAGCTTATGGTCGAACTTATCACGAGCCGCACGCTCGGTTAATCAGAGGAGGATTTTACGATGAACAACATATTTGTATATATTGAACTCGAAAACGGAGCCGTGGCCGACGTCAGCCTCGAACTCCTTACCAAGGGCCGCGAACTGGCCGATACGCTGGGCGTGAAGCTCGAAGCGGTCGCTTTGGGCGAAAACCTCGCCGGTATCGAGGCCGAACTGGCCAAGTACGGCGCCGACACCGTGTGGGTTGCCGACGACAAGGAGTTCGCTCCGTTCCGCACGCTGCCCCATACGGCCGTCATGTGCGGTCTTATCGAGCAGGAGAAGCCTCAGATAGTCCTCTTCGGCGCCACCTGCATCGGCCGCGACTTCGCACCGCGCGTATCGTCGGCGCTTTACAGCGGTCTTACGGCCGACTGTACGCAGCTCGAAATCGGCGACCACCGCGACGCCAAGACGGGCACTGAGTACAAGAACCTCCTCTACCAGATTCGTCCCGCATTCGGCGGCAACATCATCGCCACGATTGTCAATCCCGACCATCGTCCGCAGATGGCTACCGTCCGTGAGGGCGTGATGCGCAAGGCTTATGCCGCCGCTCCAGCCGCGGGCGAGGTGCGCATCATCGAGTGGAAGAAATTCGTCAAGGATACCGATTTGCTGGTCAAGATTATCGACCGTCAAATCGAGGAGCGCCGCATCAACATCAAGGGTGCGGGCGTTATCGTCGCCGGAGGTTACGGCATGGGGTCGAAGGAGAACTTCCGTCTGTGCCACGAGCTTGCCGAGGTTCTCGGCGGCGAGGTTGGCGCTTCGCGTGCCGCCGTCGACGCCGGTTTCACCGACCATGCGCGTCAGGTGGGCCAGACGGGTGTCACGGTTCGTCCGAAGCTCTACATCGCATGCGGTATTTCGGGCCAGATTCAGCACACGGCAGGCATGGATCAGTCGTCGATGATTATCTCGATAAACACCGACCCCGAAGCGCCGATTAACAAAATCGCCGACTACGCTATCACGGGCGATGTCAACGACATCATCCCGAAGATGATTAAGTACTACAAACAAAATTCGAAGTAATGGCTAATTTCTTTTCAGATAACAAGGATTTGCAGTACCACCTCTCGCATCCCATGATGCGTAAGATCGTGGAGCTGAAAGAGCGCGGTTTCGCCGAGGCCGACAAGTACGATTATGCGCCGCAGAATTTCGAGGATGCCATGGACTCGTTCCGCAAGGTGCTCGAAATCGCAGGCGAGGTGTGCGGAGATGTCATTGCTCCGAATGCCGAGGGCGTAGACCATGAAGGCCCGAGAGTCGTGAACGACCATGTGGAGTATGCTTCGGGTACGGTCGAGAATATGAAGGCTATCGTGGATGCCGGTCTGAGCGGACTGACGCTTCCGCGTCGCTTCGGCGGTCTGAACTTCCCGCTCGTTGCGTTCGTCATGGCCAACGAGATGGTGGCTCGCGCCGATGCCGGCTTCGAGAATATCTGGGGCTTGCAGGACTGCGCCGAGACGCTCAACGAGTTCGCCTCGGAGGAGATTAAGCAGAAGTTCCTCACGTGGGTGTGCGAGGGCGCGACGTGCGCCATGGACCTCACCGAGCCCGATGCCGGTTCCGACCTCGGTGCCGTGATGCTCAAAGCGACGTGGTGCGAGGAGAAGGGTACGTGGCTGCTGAACGGCGTGAAGCGATTCATCACCAACGGCGACGGCGACGTGT
>CAMWIG010000198.1 GCA_947174295.1 uncultured Alistipes sp.
GGTGTTCGCCGATGCGTCGGCCCGCGAGCGGCTGAATGCAATAGTGCATCCGGCCGTCATGGCAGATTTCGACCGCTGGTGCGCCGGGCATGCGGAGGATGACTATACGGTGTTCGAGAGCGCCATTCTGTTCGATGCCGGACTCGACGGCGGATTCGACGTTACGGTGGCTGTGGTCGCACCGCTCGCATTGCGTTTGGAGCGGACGTGCCGTCGCGACAGTGCGTCGCCCGATGAGGTGGAGCGCCGCATCGCAGCCCAGATGTCGGACGACGAGCTTGTTGAGAGAGCCGACTATACATTGGTAAACATAAATCGCGACGATTTGGCAGCCGACGTGTCGGAGCTGGATCGCCGTTTCAGAATCAGTAAGAGCGAAAGAGATGCGACGGATTGATTTTTTCAAGCGCCAGGTAATGGCGATTCTCAACATCACGCCCGACTCCTTCTTCGAGGGCAGCCGTACTCCGGGTGCTGCCGCCGCCGAGGAGCGTGTGCGCCGCGCCGTGGCCGAGGGGGCGTCGATAATCGACGTAGGCGGCTATTCGTCGCGTCCCGGAGCCGACGAGGTGTCGCCCGACGAGGAGCTGCGGCGTGTGGCGGAGGGCGTTGCGGCCGTTCGCCGCATTGCGCCCGACATGCCGGTGTCGGTCGATACGTTCCGTGCCGAGGTCGCTGCCAAGTGCATCGAGTCGTTCGGCCGCGTGATAATCAACGATATATCGGCAGGCGAAATCGACCCTGAAATCATACGGGTTGCAGTGCGGTTCGATGTGCCGTACATAGCCATGCACATGCGCGGTACGCCCGACACGATGCAGACGATGACCGACTACGGCGATGTGACGGCCGAGGTCGTGGAGTACTTCCGCGCCAAGACCTCGCAGTTGTCGGCTGCCGGCATGCGGCGCGAGAACATCGTGCTCGACCCCGGGTTCGGATTCGCCAAGACCCTGGAACAGAACTATGAGCTGCTGGGCGGTCTGCACCGCCTGCGCGAGACGGGCTATCCCGTTCTGGCGGGTCTGTCGCGCAAATCCATGATATACCGTCTGCTCGGTACTACGCCCGCCGAGTCGCTCGCCGGCACCACGGCGCTCAATTGGGAGTGTCTGCGCCAGGGAGCGTCGATTCTTCGCGTGCACGACGTGCGCGAGGCTGTGGAGACGGTGAAGATATTCGAACGGTTTCGGCTGTCGTCACCTGCGGCGGCCGTGCCGTGCGCAGACCGGTCGCCGATAGGCGGGCAATTGAAAAACGAACTATGATACATGTCGAAAACATACGCAAGAGCTTCGGAGTGTTGGAGGTGCTGCGCGGCGTTTCGCTCGACGTCGCTCAGGGCGAGGTGGTCTCGATAGTCGGTGCGAGCGGTGCGGGAAAGACCACGCTGTTGCAGATTCTCGGGACTCTGTCGGCGCCCGACGGCGGCCGTGTCTGTATCGACGGCTGCGATGTCGGCGCGATGGGCGAGCGCGAGTTGTCGCGGTTCCGCAACGAGCGCATAGGCTTCGTGTTCCAGTTCCACAATCTGCTGCCTGAGTTCACGGCGTTGGAGAACGTCTGCATTCCCGGGTTCATAGGCCGCCGCGACCGCCGCGAGGTGGAGCGCAGGGCCGTGGAGCTGTTGGAGATGATGAATCTTTCGGCGCGGCGCGACCATAAGCCTGCGGCGCTGTCGGGCGGCGAGCAGCAGCGCGTGGCCATAGCCCGTGCGCTGGTAAACTCGCCCGCCGTGCTGCTGGCCGACGAACCGTCGGGCAACCTCGACTCGCGCAACCGCGAGGAGATACACCGTCTGTTCTTCGACCTTCGCGACCGCATGGGACAGACCGTCGTAATCGTCACCCACGACGAGTCGCTGGCCGCGATGGCCGACCGCCGCATAGTGATGAGCGACGGGTTGATTGTCAGTGAATAGTGACTGCCGCCTGCGGGCGAATGCCGCAGCGCGAAGAGCAGGATATGGATGAATTTTAAGACACCTGAACACTTGAATATATGGACAGAGACGACCTTCGCGACCTTTTGGAGAGGTTGCACGACAAATACAACCGGCCCGAGTTCATCGAGGCCGATCCGATAAGCGTTCCGCACCGTTTTTCGTCGCGCGACGACCGTGAGATTGCGGGATTCTTCGCCGCGACGATAGCATGGGGCAACCGCAAGGCGATAGTCAAGAGCGCCAACCGCATGGTGGAGTACATGGACAACGCCCCGGCGGATTTCGTGGTGAACGCTTCGGACCGCGAGCTGGAACGGCTGGCGACATATGTGCACCGCACGTTCAACGGCCGCGACTTCATGGACTTCGTGCGCGCCATGCGCGCCATGTATGCCCGTTTCGGCGGCATAGGCAACTTCGTGGAGCGACGATATGCCGTGCACGGCGATATGGCTGCCGTGCTGTCGGATTTCCGGCGCGAGTTCTTCGCCTGCGACCACGACGCGCACTGCGAGAAGCACTTCTCTTCGATAGACAAGGGGGCGGCGTGCAAGCGTCTGAACATGTATTTCCGCTGGTTCGTGCGCCGCGACGAGCGCGGCGTGGACTTCGGCGAGTGGACTTCGATTCCTATGTCGGCGCTCTACCTGCCGCTGGACGTACACACCGGCAACATGGGGCGTGCGCTGGGGCTGTTGAAGCGCAGGCAGAGCGACTGGAAGGCTACCGTCGAGATTACCGAGGCGCTTCGCGGGTTCGATCCGTCGGACCCCGTGCGTTACGATTTTTCGCTGTTCGGTGCCGGAATCGACGGTTTCCTCAAAGAGAATTAGCCGCATGTTCCGCTTCAAACGTTTCACTGTCCGGCAACCCAACGCCGCGATGAAGGTCGGCACCGACGGCGTTCTGCTCGGTGCATGGGTCGAGGTGCGCGACACCGACCGCCGGATATTGGACATAGGCACCGGAACGGGCGTCATAGCGCTGATGATGGCGCAGCGCTGCGAGGGTGCCCGCGTCACGGCATTGGAGATAGACGGGCCGAGTGCCGCCGATGCCCGCGACAACGTGGCGGCATCGCCTTGGAGCGGGCGGGTAGAGGTCGTGGAGTGCGACGCGGCGCTGTACGATACGCCTGAGCGGTTCGACCTCATAGTCTCGAATCCTCCGTATTTCGTCGACTCGCTGCTGCCGCCCGACAGTGGGCGCGCTGCGGCACGTCATGCGGCGTCGCTGCCGTTCGGCGAGCTGGTGCGCACGGTTGTGCGGCTGCTGGCGCCTGGCGGGCGTTTCGCGCTGATTCTGCCGACGGACGAGAGCCGTTTGTTCTGCGATGCGGCGCGCGGAGTGCTGTATCCCGTGCGTATAACTGAGGTCTGCTCTACGCCGCGGTCGGGAGTTATCCGGCTGTTGACGGAGTTTCGGGCCGAGCCTGTCGCCGAGGCGACGACGTCGTGTCTGGTTATCGACGACGGAGGGTTCACACCCGAGTATCGGGAGCTGACGAGGGATTTTTATCTGAAATTTTGATTTGCACGCGAAATAGCGTACATTTGTTGAACGTAGTAAAACGCAGCTAAGATGAAAAAATTGATTCCGGCAGTCGCAGCGCTGTTCCTCTGCGGAACGCTCTGCGCTCAGAACTACAACATTACGCGTGCCGAGGCCTACGAAACGGCCGGGGGCATCGTCGTTCCCGACCTGACGACCCCTCTTGCGGTCGATCTCGATGTCGTGTGCGAGAATTTCGTGGCGGGCCCCTATGCCCGTTATGCTCAGAAGTATCTCGGCGTGCGGGCCACGCTCTCCGACAAGACCGTATACGAGGTGTCGGCGGCATCGGTAGCCATACTTTCCGGCGACGGTTATCCTGTGGCGGGCGTTCTTCCGGCTGCGACGGTCGAGACGGTCGGATTCGACGGCTCGGAGTCGGAGTTCGCGAAGATTCTTCCCGACCGTACATCCACTCAGGTGCTGTCGGCCGAGGCGTCGGCGCAGGCTGCCGCGGCTGAAATTTTCCGTCTGCGCCGTCAGCGCATGGAGGTCATATCGGGCGAGGAGGGGGAGAACGTGTTCGGTGCAGGTCTGCAATCGGCACTCGAC
>CAMWIG010000199.1 GCA_947174295.1 uncultured Alistipes sp.
AGAAGCTGCTCGCCATCGACGTCAACATCGGCATCACGGAGATGCTCGACACGGCATGGACGCTCTTCGGCAAGTACTTCTCCAAGCAGGAGGTCGCCATAAAGGAGGAGCTCATCAAGAAATATTGGAAAGAATAACCGACCGATGGCAATCAAATTTCAATACAACAAGACTTCGCTCGGCGAGCTCGGCAAACAGCTCAAAATGCGGCAGAAGGCGCTCCCTACCATCAAGAGTAAGGAGTCGGCTCTGCGCTCCGAGGTCAAGCGGGCGAAGGACTCGGCACTCGACTACCGTGAACAGCTCGACCGTCTGACGGCCGAGTACGACTACATGGTGTCGCTGTGGGGAGAGTTTGATTGTAGCCTGCTCCGCATCTCGGACGTCGACCTTACGACGCAGAAGATTGCGGGTGTGCGCATCCCCGTGCTCGAAGACATACGTTTCGAGGAGCGTTCCTACGACCTCTTCTCGTCGCCGGTGTGGTATGCCGACGGAATCGACCTTTTGAAGCGCGCGGCGCGTCTGGGTCTCGAATTCGAGGTGTACAACCGACGTATGGAGCTGCTGGACTATGCGCGCCGCAAGACCACTCAGAAGGTAAACCTCTACGAGAAGGTTCAGATACCCGGGTATGAGGATGCCATACGTAAAATCAAACGATTCATGGAGGACGAGGAGAACCTCTCGAAGTCCGCACAGAAAATCGTGAAAACCAAACAGCAACAGCAAGCCGCGGAGGGGCTCTCCTTATGATTGCGAGAATGACCAAATACGATTTCGTGCTCTACGCCGCGCAAAGCGAGGATTTCGTGGAGCGCCTGCGTGAGCTGGGACTCGTCGACATAACCACCACGGGGTGGGAGCCGTCGGAGGGCGACCGTCAGCTGCTGCTCGACATCGAGGGCTACGGCAAGGCGGTGGATTTCCTCCGCTCGTGGAGCGCCAATCCGGTGAATGCGGCGAAAAACGCGCAGCCTTACGCCGACGGCGCCGAGGCATACGCCCGCTATTCGGAGACTCAGCGCACGGCCGCTGCCGCGCGTGCCGAGATAGCGCGTCTGGAAAAGGCCGCCGACGAGCTTCGCCCGTGGGGCGAGTTCGACGTCGAGCGTGCGAAGAAGCTCGCGGCTCAGGGTATCGTCCTGCGCTACTTCTCGGCCAACCGCAGCGTCTACGCCAAGGCGGAGGCCGAGTGGTCGGCGGCCTACACGCTGTCGGTCGTCGCCGAGAGCGACTCCACGGTGTGGTTCGTGGTCGTCGCGGCTCCGGGCGAGGATGTGTCCATCGACGCTCAGGAGATGAAGACCCCGACCATGGACATCCGCGAGGCGGAGCGTCTGATTGCCGCCGAGCAGGAGCGCCTGTCGGCTCTCGACGCCGACTTCGCGCGTGCTGCGGCATCGCTTCCCGCCATCGAGCGCGAGTACGGACGTCTGCGCGAGCGCCTGCAAGGCGTGCGTGTGGAGGCTACGGCCGAGCGTGCCGCCGACGGCATGCTCCGCATCATGGAGGGCTGGGCCGAGACGGAGACGTCGGCCAAGGTCGACGCTCTGTTGGAGGAGTATCCCAACGTGATATACGTCAAGAGCGACCCCACGCCCGAGGACGACACTCCGGTGCAGCTGCGCAACGGCTGGTATTCGCGTATCTTCGAGCTCGTGGGCGACATGTACGCCCGTCCGAAGTACGGAACGCTCGACCTGACGCCGTTCTTCGCGCCGTTCTACATGCTCTTCTTCGGCATCTGTCTGAACGACGCGGGCTACGGTCTGGTGCTGCTCGCCATGGGTCTCTTCCTGCTGTGGAAGAACCGCGAGCCGGGCATGATGCGTCAGGCGGCGTGGTTCGCCACGATGTGCGCCTCGGCGACGATTCTCTTCGGAGGGTTCTGCGGCTCGTTCTTCGGCATGAACCTCGGCGAGTACTTCCCCGGTGTGCCGTTCTACGACTTCCAGGGGCAGTTCTTCTCCGTCGCGCTGGCGATAGGCATGGTGCAGATTCTGTTCGGTATGGCCATAAACATCTATGTCATCTCGCGCAGCTTCGGCTTCAAGTACTCGCTCGGCACGCTGGGCTGGTTCATCATCCTGCTTGCGTGTTCGGTGGCCGGAGGTCTTCCGATGCTGAACGAGAAGTGGGTCATCCCGGGTTTCACCACCTCCTCGCCGGCGTTCTACGCCGCGCTGGGCGTGGGTGCCGCGCTGTTGCTGCTGCTCAACACTCCGGGACGCAATCCGCTCGTTAACATCGGCTCGGGACTGTGGGCGCTCTACAACAACATCACGGGACTGCTGAGCGACGTGCTGTCGTACATCCGTCTGTTCGCCATCGGACTCTCTGGCGGCGTGCTGGCGCTGGTGTTCAACTCGCTGGCCGACGGTTTCGTGCCCGACGGCGCAGGCATCGTGGTTCGCATCCTCGTGATGCTGCCCATCCTGCTCATAGGCCACGGCATCAACCTCTTCATGTCGACCATCTCGTCGTTCGTGCACCCGATGCGTCTTACGTTCGTGGAGTTCTACAAGAACGCCGGATTCGAGATGGCATCGCGCTCGTTCGACCCGATTCGCAAGATGAAGTAGGGTATATGTCAAGGTTCTTTCACTTCGTTCGGCAGCGAGGCCCTGCCGCTGCGCTCTTCCTCCCGGGGAAGGGGCTTTGAGTGGGGCGGATTTGCATCCGCGTGCGAGAGAACGCGCGACTTCGGCGGTCGGACGAGTGGAAACCCGAAGAAAGCAATAACAAACAATAACAAATAAAACTTAACAAACAATTATGGAAACAACAGCATTGGTAATGGCTTACGTGGGCGTCGCCCTCATGGTCGGTCTGGCCGGTATCGCATCGGCAATCGGTACTTCTATCGCCGGTCAGGCGGCAGTGGGTGCCATGAAAAAGAACGGTTCGGCATTCGGTAGCTACATGATTCTCTCGGCTCTTCCGGGTTCGCAGGGTCTCTACGGCTTCGTCTGCTTCTTCATGGTTCAGGGCTTTTTGGCCAATCCTTCGATGTTGCAGGGCGCCGCAGTTCTCGGTGCCGGTATTCTGGTAGGTATCGTCAACCTCGCGGCTGCGGTTTATCAGTCGAAGGTCTGCGCGAACGGTATCGCTGCAATCGGCAACGGTCACGACGTGATGGGTAAGACCCTTATCCTGGCCGCATTCCCCGAGTTGTACGCAATTCTTACGGTTGCCGCAACGTTCCTCATCGCCGGTATCGTGAAGTAGTATCGCTTCCGTTCCGACACGGTCGAAGCCCCGAATCTCACACGAGATTCGGGGCTTTGTCGATTAAATGTTTAAAATTTAGGGCCGTTGCGGAACATCGTTGCATATTAATGCGTATCTTTATGACGTGGAAATTTATGCTCATGCCGCCGTGTGTGTGGCAGTCTGTGTTCGAACAGCGCTGTGTATGGTGATATTCAGATGATTACTACAATATAATATTCACTAAAAACTGCATTATGAAGAAAATCGACAAAAAATTGAGGGGGGGGGAATTTTCGTATCTCGCTCCCGACATTGCGACCGTTGACATAACGGTCGAGCGAGGTTTCGCCCAGAGTCTCGGAGACCTGTACGGCGAAGAGGGAGAGGCCGGCAAGGGCGGCGGAATTTACGATTACGATGATGAATTCTAAACACGTCCGGGCCATGAAGAATCTTTTCAGAATTTTCGCCGTCGTTGCAGCAGCTGCAATGACGTTCGCATGCTCCGACGACAACGGAGCCGGTGTCGATGGTTTCGGCACCCACACCGTAACATTCATCGCCGGCGGTGACGACACCCGCACCGAAATTGTCGAGAACGGCGAGAGCGTATCCTACAAATGGACTGCCGGCGACGAGGAGCGTTTCCACGTCTACGAGAACGGCAAGGCGGCCAAGACGACGACCGTCGAGTTCAGCGATGACTACAAATTCGCTACCGTGACGGCCACGTTCGACAATACCGAGGCCGCGGAGTTCACCTACACTGCCACCGTTGCCGCCAAGTTGTCCAACGCGTGCAATCCA
>CAMWIG010000200.1 GCA_947174295.1 uncultured Alistipes sp.
GCAATTAGCAATTAGCAATTAGCAATTAGCAATTAGCAATTAGCAATTAGCAATTAGCAATTCAGGATAAAAGACCTGCAAGTTAGCCGTTTTTTTCGATTGCCGATTGCTAATTTCTCATTTATAATTACTCATTGGTTAATGCACCTCCACCCAGCTGCGCAGGGCGTAGCTGACTTTGGAGAGCTCCTTTCGCACGTAGCTTATGGTTCGTTGCAGACCCTCGGTCAGCGGCACGGCGGGTGTCCACTGCAACAGCTGGCGGGCTGTCGAGATATCGGGTGTCTTGCGGCGCGAGTCGTTGCGCCGTGCGTCGATGTGGATTATTTTGGAGCGGCTGTCGGTCAGATGTATTATCAGCTCGGCAAGCGCACGCATCGAGATTTCGTGCATGCTGCCTATGTTCACCGTAGGCGCGGCCTCTCCCTCCGGGGCAGCCATGAGTCGGATGAGTCCCTCGACGGCATCCTCGACCCAGCAGAAGGTGCGCGTCTGTTCGCCGCTGCCGTAGATGATAATGTCGCGGTTGCGCAGGGCCGCCACCGTCATCTTCATGACCACACGCTGGTCCGCGAGGTCGGCGCCCGGGCCGTAGACGTTGAATAGCCGGGCTATGCGGGTGTCTGTGCCGTACTCCATGCGGTAGGCTTTGTGGAGAGCTTCGGCGGCGCGTTTGGCTTCGCCCACGACCGTGCCCATTCCGCCGAAATAGCCCTCTTCGGAGAGTGAATCGCGTCGCGAGAGTCCGTAGACGTCGCCCGACGATGCGTAGAGAACGCGCGCATGCTCGGCACGAGCCGTTTCGAGTGCGTTCATCGAGCCCGAGATGTTGACTTTTAGCGTTTCGACGGGCAGGGTCTTGTCGTAGGTCAGATACGCCGGCGAGGCGAGATTGTATATCTCGTCGCACCGTATTCCGAAGCTGTGTACTATGTTGTGGCGAATGAAGTGGAATGCGTCGTGGCTGCACGCCTGCCGCAGAAGCGGAGAATCGCTTTTGTCGCGCACGTCGACGCAGAATACCTCGTGTCCCTCGTTCAGAAGCCGAAGACAAAGGTGCGTTCCGATAAGTCCCGCACCTCCCAATATGACTACTCTTTTTTGCATGGCGTTCCCTTGTTTTTTATAGCGGGAACGTCAAAAACTATGCCTGCGGACCTGCGGCCGTCACTCCTCGACGAAGAGCGCCCGCGGCAGCTGTTCTATGCCGTTGATATAGACGACCTCTATTCCGCGCGGTTTTTTCAGAGCCTTGGCTGCGTAGCCCGACACCACTATGCGGCGGAATCCGAGACGTGCCGCTTCGCTTATCCGCTGTTCGGTGCGCGGGGCTGGGCGCACTTCGCCCGAGAGACCTATCTCTCCCGCACAGCAGACGCCCTCCGTGAGCGGACGGTCGTAGTACGACGAGACGATGGCGGCGACGATGGCCAAATCGAGACCCGGATCCGCTACGCGGAATCCTCCGGCGAAATTCAGGAATACGTCCTTCGAGAACATCTTCATCCCTACGCGCTTTTCGAGCACGGCCAGCAGCATGCTCATACGCTTCGAGTCGAAGCCGGTGGCGGTGCGCTGCGGAGTGCCGTATGCGGCATTGCCGACCAGCGCCTGCACCTCGATGAGGTAGGGACGTATGCCGTCCACGGCGGCACCTACCGCGATGCCGCTCAGCGGGGAGTCGTAGTGGGTGAGCAGTATCTCCGACGGATTGGCCACGTCGCGCAGTCCCGAGTCCGCCATCTCGAAGACGCCGATTTCGAACGTCGCGCCGAAGCGGTTCTTGTTGCCGCGCAGAATGCGGTAGACGTTGTTGTTGTCTCCCTCGAATTGCAGCACCACGTCGACGATGTGTTCCAGCACCTTCGGGCCGGCGATGGTGCCGTCCTTGGTGATGTGGCCTATGATGAATATCGACGTCGAGGTGGTCTTGGCGTATTTGAGAAGCGTGGCGGCGCACTCGCGAATCTGCGACACGCTGCCCGCCGACGAGTCGATGAGGTCGGTGTATATTGTCTGTATGGAGTCGATGACAACGAGGTCGGGCCGCAGCTCCTCGATTTGCGCCACGATGTTTTCGAGCAGCGTCTCGGTGTATATCAGGCACTCGTCGTTGCCCACGCCGATGCGGTTGGCGCGTATCTTTATCTGCTCGGCCGACTCCTCGCCCGAGACGTAGAGCGTGCGCAGGCCGTTGGCCGAGAGCGCAATTTGCAGGCTGAGCGTCGACTTGCCGATGCCGGGCTCGCCGCCCAGCAGCACGAGCGAACCCCGCACCAGACCGCCGCCCAGCACGCGGTTGACCTCGGCGTTGCCCGTGTCGAGGCGTTCGACCGTGTTCTCACGGATGTCGCGCACGCGCTGCGGCTGCGACGAGGGCAGGCGCACGATTGAGGCCGCCACCGAACCGCTCTCCTTGGCGATTATCTCCTCCGTAAAGGAGTTCCACTCGCCGCACGAGGGGCAGCGTCCCATCCATTTCGGAGCTTCGTATCCGCAGCTCTTGCAGAAGTATGCCTTTTTGACCTTTGCCATGCGTTATCTGAGTTTTCGTTTTACGACAGCCGGATTTCCTGCGGCCAGCACGTCCGACGGCAGGTCGTGCACGACGACGCTTCCGGCTCCCACGACCGTGCGGTCGCCTATGGTGACGCCGGGGCAGACGGTGACGTTGCCGCCCAGCCAGCAGTCTTCGCCTATGGCGATTGCCAGACCCCGCTCGACGGGGCGGCGGCGCTCCTCGAAGTCGACGGGGTGCTGCGGCGTGTAGAACTCGCAGTCGGGGCCGATTTTCGTGCGGGCGCCGACGGTGATTCCGCCGCTGTCGAGCATCGTGCAGCGCGTGTTGATGAACACCCCTTCTCCGAGCGTGATGCGGAATCCGTAGTCGCAGAAGAATGGCGGAACAATCATCGCCGAGGGGTGTGCGTCGGGAATGAGTCGCCGCAGGGCTTCGCCGTAGGTTCGGTCGTCGACGGGCGTGGCGTTGAGCGCGGCCGTGCGCCGCGACGCCTCGTGTACGGCCGCTATGAGCTCGGGGTCGGAGAAATCGTAGAGCTCGCCGGCTGTCATCTTCTCGAATTCGGTCATGTCGCGGCGTTTATTTCAGGAACTTGCGGTAGATGTCGTTGCCGTTGGCGTAGACCAGCAGCAGCAGTATGATGGCAAGTCCTATGTACTGCATGATTTCCAGAAAACGGTCGCTCGGCTTGCGGCCCGTTATCATCTCCCACAGCGTGAACAGCGCGTGTCCGCCGTCGAGTCCCGGTATGGGCAGGATGTTCATCACGGCGAGGATAATCGACAGAAAGGCCGTTTGCAGCCAGAATACCTGCCAGTTCCACTCCGAGGGGAAGATGCTGCCTATGGCGATGAAGCCGCCGAGCTCCTTGTACATGCGGCTTTTGGGCTGGAAAATCAGTTTCAGCTGCCGCCAGTACGACGAAATCATCTCGCCCGTGCGTCGTATTCCGGCGGGTATCGACTCCAAAAGCGAGTAGTGCGTCGTGCGCATGGGGTAGCGGTAGGCGCCGGGAATCATCACTCCGATTTTGCCTTCGGCGCTGACCGGCACCGACAGTTCGGTGACCGCGTCGCCGCGCATGACGGTAATCGTCGCCGTGGAGTCGCGCAATGTCTGCAAGGCCTCGGTGAAGCGGTCGAAGTCGCAGCGCACGTTCTCCGTGCCGACGGCGATGATTTCGTCGCCCGTGCGCAGCCCTGCGGCTATGGCCGAAGCCGACGCGAGCGAGTCGACGATGACAGGCTCGCGCAGTGTCATGAGGCCCTTGTATCCCTCGCTCTCGCGCATGGCGAGCAGCTTCTCGAACGGTATGTCGAGCGTGATCTGCGCGCCGTCGCGCTCGACCGTCACGCTGTGTCCTTCGGAGGTGAGCAGCAGGGAGTTGATTATCGTATTGATGTTGCCGACGGTCTCGCCGTCGATTGCGACGAAGCGGTCGCCGTCCTCGAATCCCAGGTCGTGCCCCGCCTCGTTGAACG
>CAMWIG010000201.1 GCA_947174295.1 uncultured Alistipes sp.
ACTCGCGACCCCAACCTTGGCAAGGTTGTGCTCTACCAACTGAGCTATTTCCGCAGTATGTTTTGAACCTGCAACCGTTATTCCCGGATTGCGAGTGCAAATATAGACCTTTATTTCGTTTCTGCAAAATTTTATACGAACTTTTTTCGAAAAAAACTTGCGAGATGCCGCAGGTTGTACGTAATACCTATTTATAATCGACCGCGCTTTCGTTTTTGGCATTTCGGCAGCGACGGGTGCAACGTATCGTTGGGTTGTGCGAGTGCGCAGCCGAATGCGCTTCGCGGCACCGTCACCATCCGAGCAGCGAAACCGCGGCCCATACGGCAGCTGCCGCAGCGGTCAAGCCGGCGAGTGCAGGCAGAGCGGCGATGAATGCCCGGCGTGTGCGGATATACGTTTTGAAGGAGAGATACGCGCCGGCAATCAATAGCGGAGCGTAGGAGTTGAACAGTGCGATGCAGAGGAAAGCCCGACCTGCGGAGTCCGGGTTGTCGAGCAGGAATATCGAGCTGAACAATACCACGGGAGCTGCTACGACAGGCATTGCGCATACGATATTAAAGATTATGAGGGCCAATGGCATGTCGTGTTTCGATTTCAAAGATTTCGCCATGTGGTACGTGCCGTATATCGCACCGGCGAAAAACACTGCCCACCGTGCTATGTATTCGAGTTTCGTCATAATAATTGCCCGCTGTTTCTTGCAAATATACGCATTTCCCGGCTATGCGCCGTATGCGGACGCGGAAACAATCCGACGACTTGTCGAAATAAATTTGTTTCTGCGCCCGCCATGCGTTATCTTTGCGGTCGCATGAAGACTATGACCGACATATTTGCGGAACTCGGCCGCCGTATGTGCTTGCTGACACCCGACTCGGAGATTGTGACTCGCGCCTGCGCCGCCAACGAGTGGTTCACGCCCGATGACGTATGCCGTGCCGTGCGCGCTTTGGCCGACGACATGTTGCAGCGCGAGACCCTCGCGGAGTGGATGGCGCTCTACCCCGCCCTGCCTGTGCGGCAGCCGCGGCGTGTGCTGGTCGTCATGGCCGGAAATATTCCGCTCGTCGGTTTTTTCGACCTTCTATGCGTCTGCATGAGCGGCCACGCATGCGCTGTCAAACCGTCGTCGAAAGATGCCGTGCTCATGGACTATGTCGTCTCGGAGCTGCACGACATCGAGCCGTCGATGCCGGTCGGTTATCATGACGGCGGGCGGGTAGATGCTGTCATTGCCACCGGTAGCGATAATGCCAACCGCTATTTCCGTGCGAACTTTGCCGGTGTCCCTTCGCTTCTGCGCGGCAGCCGCCACTCGGTCGCCGTGCTGTCGGGCGACGAGACGCCGGAGGAGATGCGTGCACTCGGCCGCGACGTGTTCGCATATTCGGGGCTCGGATGCCGCAACGTGTCGTTGATTTTTGCGCCGCGAGGTGTCGATGTCGATATTCGATGCGGCGGTGCGGTCAATCCCAAATATCTCAACAATTACGTGCAGACCCGAGCCGTTCTGGCCATGCGCGGCATACCGTTCCGCGACGCCGGATGCGCCGTACTGGTCGACGAGAGTGATTTTCCGTTGGAGCTGAGCCGTATAAATATCGCGCGCTACGACTCCATGTCGGAGGTCGGCGAGTGGCTCGCGGCCCACGACGGCGAGTTGCAGTGCGTCGTCTCGCGATGCGTCGACCATTCGCGCCGGGTGGAGTTCGGCCGTGCGCAGCATCCTACCCTTGCCGACTACGCCGACGATGTCGATACTATGCGGTTTCTGTCCGAGATTGCCGGCAAGGAGTAAAGTATCTTTCCTGCAATCAGCAATTAAGCAGTCCCAATCCGAACAATTCTCGTTCCCGGATTTACTCATTGGCAGTACATTGAGCTTCGCCGAAAAGTGTATGGAACTATCGTAATCGGTTGTCGCCCCGAATTATTCGTATTATCGTTGCAATGAGTATCTATCCGTCAGACGGGCGTTGATAGCGTTGCTGCTATCGTAATCCGAAGAAATTTATCGTCGAACAGCAATCAAGAGTAATGTTCCCATGCCGGGTCGCGGTTCGTGCTGCATTTTAGTTTTGCATGGAGCAGTGGAGGTCGCGAATTTACGAGGCCTGATGGCGGCGAAGCGGATTATTTTATTAAATTTGCGAAAGTAAATATTTTGCAACTATGTCGATGATATTCAAATTCAGAATGTTGAGCGACGAAAACGACAATTTCGTGCGTGACTTCGAAGTCATGTACGACATGTCGTTGCTCGATTTCCACAACTTCATAACGCGCTCGCTCGAATACGACGAGTGTATGGCTTCGTTTTTTACGGCCGATGACCGCTGGGAGCGTGTCCGCGAATTTACGGCGATGGATATGGGCGCCGGCGGCGAGGATGGGCCCCTGCCCATGTCGGAGGTTCTGCTCGGGCAGGTCATGCGCCGAATTCACGACCGTTTAATCTGGCTGTTCGACATGTTCGGCAACCGCGCTTACTACCTCGAACTGCTGGAAGCCAAGGAGGCCGAGCCGGGCCGCAGCTATCCGCGCGTAGTGTTCGAACACGCGCCCGCTCCCGACCAGTACGACCCCGAGGAGAACGAGGACGAAGGGTCGATATTCGACGAGATGATGGGAGACTTCAACGAGTTCGACGGCGACGACAGTTACGACGATGAGTACTAAACCGCGGCTGATAGTCGTGGTCGGCGCTACCGGTTCGGGAAAGACCGACCTCAGCATACGGCTGGCGCAGCACTACGGTGCGCCTGTGTTGTCGACCGACTCGCGGCAGATATATCGCGGTCTGCCGATAGGCACGGCGCAGCCTGACCAAGCGCAGCTGCAAGCTGCCGAGCATCACTTTATCGCATCGCACGAAATCACGCAGGACTTCAACTGCGGAGAGTACGAGGTGCAGGCGCTCGCGCTGCTCGAACGTCTGTTCGCTACCCACGGCACGGTGATAGCCGTGGGTGGTTCGGGTCTCTACGTGCGTGCGCTGTGCGAGGGCATGGACGACCTGCCGCAGGCCGACGTACAGCTTCGGGCGCAGCTTGCCGGACGCATGGAGCGTGAGGGTGTCGCGTCGCTGGCCGAAGAGCTGCGCAGGCTCGACCCGGAGTATTACGAGCAGGTCGACCGCAGCAATCCGGCGCGTGTTCAGCGTGCGTTGGAGGTGTGCCTGCAAACGGGCAAGCCATATTCGCAGCAACGGCTCGGAGTGCGCCGCGAACGGCCGTTCGATATTGTCAAAGTCGGTGTCGACATGCCGCGCGAGGTGCTGTACGAGCGCATCGACCGTCGCGTGGACGCCATGATGGAGGCCGGGCTCGAACAGGAAGCCCGGGCGGTCTACCCTTTCAGGCATCTAAACTCGTTGCAGACGGTGGGCTATAAGGAGCTGTTCGAGTGGTTCGACGGCGCGATTTCGCGCGAGCAGGCCGTGGAGCTCATCAAGCGCAACACGCGCCGGTATGCGAAGCGTCAGCTGACGTGGTTCCGCCGCGATGCTGAAATAGGCTGGTTCGCACCCGACGACCTCGACGGAATAGTCGAGTATGCCGATTCGCACGGTGCCGGCGGAGAAGTAGTCCGACATTAAATGCCGGGAGCGTGAATCGGGTGTTGCTATTTGCCATTGCGTAGCGATGAAAGAACCGGCTCCGTACCCGAATATCCGCTCCCGCCCGTGTGGCGGGAGCTTTTTTATATGTCCGTCCGTTGTGTGCCGTTGTCGCCGCTTGCGGCGGTTCGGGCCGACACGACGGAGGTAACCGCAGGTGAGACTGTCGGCAAACAAAAAAAAGCACCCGCGAAGAGGTGCTTTCCGTACTCGAAGCCGGGGTCGAACGTCGCACGTTTGTCGTGCGTCGTCACCGACGGAGTGCCGTTGTCGCCGCTTGCGGCGGTTCGGGCCGACACGACGGAGGTAACCGCAG
>CAMWIG010000202.1 GCA_947174295.1 uncultured Alistipes sp.
CATACTGAATCTGCCGAAGTGCACAGAACACTTTCTGACCGACCTCCACGGAGAGGCGGAGGCATTCCGGCACGTGCTGAAAAACGCATCGGGAGTAATACGAAAGAAGGTCGACGAAATATTCGGCAACACCATGCGCGAAGCCGAAAAGAACGCACTCTGCACGCTGATATACTATCCCGAGCAGAAGCTGAGGATGGTCAAGAAGACCGAGTCGGACATCGACGACTGGTATCGCATAACGCTCAACCATCTGACGGAGGTATGCCGCACGGTATCGACCAAATACACACGCTCGAAGGTGCGCAAGGCCCTGCCCGACGACTTCTCGTACATCATCCAGGAGCTGCTGCACGAGTCGCTGTCGCCGGCCGAGCCCAACAAGCACGACTACTTCAACGGCATTCTGCGCTCGATTATAGACGTCGGGCGCGCCGACGAGTTCATCATCGCGATATGCAACGTCATCCAGCACCTGACAATCGACCGGCTGCACATCATAGGCGACATATTCGACCGCGGTCCGGGCCCGCACATAATACTCGACACGCTGTGCGACTACCACCACTTCGACATACAGTGGGGAAACCACGACATACTGTGGATGGGAGCCGCAGCCGGCAATCTCGCGTCGATAGCCAACGTGCTGCGCATGTCGGCGCGATATGCCAATCTCGACGTGTTGGAGGACGGATACGGCATAAACCTGCTGCCGCTCGCGCGGTTCGCCATGGAGACATACGCCGACGACCCCTGCCGGGCATTCCAGGTCGTCGAGCTGCAAAAGGGGACGCACAGCGCACGCGACCTGCGTCTGCTGGCGCAGATGCACAAGGCCGTGGCGGTGTTGCAGTTCAAACTCGAAGGAGAGCTCATCAAGCGCCACCCGGAGTACGGAATGGACGACCGCCTGCTGCTCGGCCGCATTGATTTCGAGCGCGGAACGGTGAATCTCTACGGCAAGGACTACCCTCTCACCGACACGTCGTTCCCGACAGTCGACCCTGCGGACCCGTTCCGTCTGTCGGACGACGAGGCGGAGCTCGTGACGGCGCTCCAAGCATCGTTCATGAACTGCGAGAAGCTGCAAAAGCACATTCGCCTGCTCTATGCCAAGGGTGGTCTCTATCTGGTGCTGAACTCCAACCTGATGTACCACGCGTCGATTCCCATGAACGAGGACGGCACCTTCAAGGAGGTCGAAATCGACGGCCGCACGTACTCGGGCAAGGCTCTGCTCGACCGCATCGACCGCATAGCCCGCAAGGCATACTTCGGCAAACGGTCGGCCGACGATGTCCGCTCGGCACTTGACTACATGTGGTATCTGTGGTGCGGCCCGTGCTCACCGCTCTTCGACAAAGACCGCATGACGACATTCGAGCGATACTTCGTAGTCGACAAGGCCACGCACAAGGAGACTAAGGGTGCATACTACCGCCACATGGAGGACTCGGCGACATGCCGCATGATTCTCGAAGCGTTCGGACTCGACCCCGAGCCGTCGCATATCATCTCGGGGCATATTCCCGTGAAGAGCGGCAAGGGCGAAAGCCCCGTAAAGGCCGGCGGAAAGCTGCTTATGATTGACGGCGGATTCTCGAAGGCCTATCACGCACAGACGGGCATCGCGGGCTACACGCTGATTTACAACTCCCACGGCCTGCACCTGGTGCAGCACCAGCCGTTCGAATCGAGCTTGAAGGCAATCGTGGAGGGCCGGGACATCATATCCACCCGAATCATGGTGGAGACTCCGCCCCGCCGCCTCACGGTGCGCGACACGACCATAGGCAAAGAGTTGCAGGTGCAGATAGACGACCTGAAACTGCTGCTCGGAGCATTCCGCACGGGACAAATCAAGGAACGCAAGTAACTCGTTCGCCCGACGCGGCCCGGCGCGGATTACGCCCAATGCCTGCCCATACGAAAGCCCCGCATCTTTATCGGCAAGATGCGGGGCTTTCGTCATTTCGCGGCTACCCTATCCGCAATACTCCTCGCCGCGCAGGAACACGCGGTCGACGAGCGGCGTAGTGTAGGCATAAGGCAGGAAATCGACCGACGGCACGGGACGCGTTATGTAGAAATCGGCGACCTTGCCCTCGGATATCGAGCCGAAATCGCGGCTCGTACCCATGGCGCACGCTCCGTTCAGCGTGGCGGCGTTCAGCGCCTCGGCCGGGGTCATCTTCATGCGTATGCAGGCGAGCGACACCACGAACTTCATGTTGCCCGACGGGCTCGACCCCGGATTGTAGTCCGAAGCCAGGGCCACGCCCAGCCCCGCGTCAATCATCTCGCGGGCCGGCGGGAACGGCATGCCGAGGAAGAACGCCGCACCGGGCAGCATCGTGGGCATGGTCGACGAACCGCGCAGAGTCTCGATCTCCTCGGCGCCCATGCGTTCCAGATGGTCGACCGAAAGCGCGCCGTGACGCACTCCGACCTGAACGCCGCCCGACACGTCGAGTTCATTGGCGTGAATCTTCGGCCGCAGGCCGTATTTGGCGCCTGCTTCGAGCATGCGCGCAGTCTCCTCCACGGTGAAGAAGCCCTTGTCGCAAAAGACGTCGATGAAGTCGGCCAACCCTTCGGCGGCAACCGCAGGAATCATCTCGCGACAGACCAAATCGACATACTCGGTCTGTCGGCCTATGTAGTCGCGGGCCACGGCATGCGCACCGAGGAACGTCGAGCGAACCTCAATCGGGAAACTGTCGCGGATTCGGCGTATGACTCGCAGCATTTTCAGCTCGTCCCCGGTCGAGAGGCCGTAGCCGCTCTTTATCTCGACGCAGCCCGTGCCCATGCGGATTATTTCGCGGATGCGCTCCGACGCCTGCGCGAAGAGCTCATCCTCGGAGGCGGCGTGCAGGCGGTCGGCGGAGTTGAGTATGCCGCCGCCGCGCCGCGCTATCTCCTCGTAGCTCAGGCCGTTGATTTTGTCGATAAACTCCTGCTCGCGGCTTCCGGCGTAGACCAGGTGCGTGTGCGAGTCGCAGAACGACGGCAGGAGCAGGCCGCCGCCGGCATCGACCGTGCGGTCGGCGCGCAGCTCCCCGATTTCCGACATCGGGCCGAACGCAGCGATGCGTCCGTCCTCGGCCAGCAGCCAGGCATCGGACAGCGTGTCGAAACGCTTCATGGCCGCACCCTCGACGCGCTCGCGCCGCTCGCGGTCGATGCCTGCGATTGCGGCTATGTTGGTCACGAGCAGTCTCATACGGTGCGGATAAAATCGACAGAAGCCGCGATATGCGGATACATGACGCAGTCGTCGTCGATGAACGGCACACGCTTGCGGTACTCCGACCAGATGGACTCGATAATCTCCGACGACCGCTTGGGACGGCGGAATTCAAGCGCCTGCGCAGCATTGAAGAGCTCGATAGCCAGCACACGCTCGGTATTGCCGACGACACGGTAGAGTTTGGTCGCAGCGTTCGAACCCATACTCACATGGTCCTCCTGACCCTGCGACGAGGGGATGGAGTCGACCGAAGCGGGCATGCAAAGCCCCTTGGACTGGCTGACGATCGAGGCGGCCGTGTACTGCGGAATCATGAAACCGCTGTTGAGACCCGGTTTGGCCACGAGGAACTTCGGCAGGCCGCGCTCGCCCGAGATGAGCTGGTAGATACGGCGCTCCGAGATATTGCCCAGTTCGGCGACGGCGACGGCGAGGAAATCCATGGCCAGTGCGATGGGCTGTCCGTGGAAGTTGCCGGCTGAAATCACGGTGTCCTCCTCGGGGAAGACGGTGGGATTGTCGGTCGTGGAGTTGATTTCGGTGGTCAGCACGCCCGCTACGTAGTCTATCGTG
>CAMWIG010000203.1 GCA_947174295.1 uncultured Alistipes sp.
TCCGAGGTCTACGGTCTGGCGACGATAAGCACTGTTTCCAATACGGTGGCCTATACCGAGAACGACGAAGTGACCGTTTCGGCCACTATCGAATCGCTGACACCCGTCGTGTCGGCAGTCCTGAACTATTCGGCGGCCGGTGCTGCCGGTTCGGTCGATATGACTGCGGCCGGCTCGCTCTACACGGGTATTATCCCGGCCTATCCGATAGATACGGAGGTTACGTATAGTATCGAGGCCGCAACCGAATCGGGTGTCGTTGTTTCGCCCGTGATGAGCTATACGGTGGGTGCCGTGCCGGTGGATTACAGCGGGTTGGTGCTCAACGAGCTGAACGGCAACGACAAATTCATCGAGCTCTACAACAAGGGAGCCGTTGCGATTCCTCTCGACGGCGTGTATGTCGAAAAGGATGCCAAGAACGTGTGGAGCGCTTCTGGCGTTACGCTCGAACCGGGTGCTTTCCTGCTGCTTTACAGCACCGATGTCGCGGCCGACCACGGAGACCATCCGGCCGATTTGTTCTTCTCGTCGGGTCTGTCGGCAAAGAAGGCCGTGCGCGTGCAGCTCTTCTCCCCGTCGGGTCTTTCGCTCGACGACTTCAACCTCGTGGATTGCGTGAAGCCGGCCGAGGCGTCGTACAGCCGTTGTCCCGACGGTACGGGTGCATGGATGTTCGCCGCAGCTACGCCCGGTGCCCCGAATGCCGACTCGTCGGAGAAGGTCGAGGGTCTCGAAGGAGCTTCGGAGGGGGCGGCCGGTGTCGTTCTCAATGAAATCGACGGCAATGCCAAGTTCATCGAACTCTACAACAACGGCGGCAGCGCCGTGTCGCTGGCCGACTACAAAATGTTCAAGGACGGCGACATGGAGAATCCGATCTGGGTCGGACCGGCCGGTATGACCGTCGCCGGCCGCGGATATCTGGTGTTGGAGGGCGTGAAGGGCTCCATGGACTTCACCGTCAATTTCAACTCGGGCATATCGCCCAAGAAGAACGTCATCATCGTTCTTGCGGATGCGGCCGGCAATACGGTCGATACGTTCGTTCGCGGAACGGAGGGTACCGGCTGGGGCAATACGAGCCTTTCGTCGAATGCCGAATGTTCGTTCTCCCGCTGTCCCGACGGTACGGGCGAGTGGGCTTATGCGGTTCCGACGCGAGGTGCAGCCAACGGTGCCAAGGTCGGCGACATCGAGCAGGAATAACGACCTCGATATTCGGTGCATTAGGGCCGGAGTCTCCTAATGCACCGATTGAAAAATATTTTGAAACCACAATTTAAAAACTACTGTTATGAGTAAAGAGAAGATGGAGATCGGTGCTATCTCCAAACCCCGTTTCGAGTTCCGTTCGTTCGGTCAGTGCTTCTGCGAGGCACACAAGCGCATGGCGCGTCTGTCGGTGCCCGTTCCCGAGAAGGTGTGGGAGCGTCACAGCGACGAGATTTACATCGTGTCGCGCGCCAACGACATCAACAATACCAAGATTCGCGACGGCAAGATGGATATCAAGACCTTCGTACAGACGGTCGACGGTCTGGAACAGTGGAATCCTCTGATGAAGGGCGAGTTCCCGATTTCGGCCGAGGTGCTCCGCCGTGAAGTGTTCCCGGCATTCATGGTCGAGATGCCCGAGCTGACCAAGGATACGTACACCTACGACGAGTTCATCGCCATGGTCGAGCAGAATCCCGATTTGGCCGCCGTCCGCGTGCACAAGCAGCGCTTCGGCTACATGGTCAACGACACGATTTGCGAGGTCGGCAACGTGCTTATCAACGGCGCAAAGGTGGTGACTATAAATTCCGAGTCGACCGAAATCGAGGACATCAAGAAGACCATCGCCGACGTAGGTTTGGAGGGTGTGGAGAATATCAACTACCTGCAAGCGATAAAGCGCGTTATCGGCATGACGAACAAACCTTTGGCTAACGAATAAAAAACAGAACCATCATGGCACAGGAAATCGAACGCAAATTTTTGGTAGCCGGCGACTTCAAGGAGGCCGCATGCAAGGCTACGCGCATTACCCAGGGTTATCTGAGCTCCGTTCCCGAGCGCACGGTGCGTGTTCGCGTGAAGGGCGAGAAGGGATTCATCACTATCAAGGGCATCGGCAGCGACAGCGGTGCGAGCCGTTTCGAGTGGGAGAAGGAGATTCCGGTCGAGGAGGTTCGCGAGCTGCTGAACATCTGCGAGCCGGGCGTAATCGACAAGACGCGCTATCTGGTCAAGTCCGGCGAGCACACCTTCGAGGTCGACGAGTTCTACGGCGACAACGAGGGTCTGACGGTGGCCGAGGTGGAGCTCGCGTCGGAGGATGAGGCTTTCGACCGTCCGGCATGGCTTGGCGAGGAGGTCACCGGCGATGTGAAGTACTACAACTCGATGCTGATGAAGAATCCTTACAAGAACTGGAAGTAATGAATCGCTCGGTGCTTTGTACTCTGGTCGGCAGTGCCCTGCTGGGCATTGGCTGCGTGGAGGATGACATATCCCCGTCGGCTCCGCGCCCGACCGGCCGGTACGATGAATTTCAGACGGAGGTTCCCGGATTGTCGGGCCTCTGTCTGAATGTCGCCGGGGACGGCCTTATCGCCGTCTCGGACAAAGGTTATGTCTACGAGCTCGACTTCGACGGCACGACGCGGCGAGTCGTATATCGCAGCAGTCTCGATTTCGAAGCCGTCGCGGCCGATTCCGAAGCCGGGGTGTATTACATCGCCGAGGAGGGCGGGAATGCCGTCTATCGACTCTCGGGCGACGACCTCGACCGGCTCGACCTCGTGGCTGCAATCGACGTTCCCGGCGGCGGGGTCGCCAACAAAGGGCTCGAAGGCATCTGCCTGTGCGGAGAGTCGCTGCTGGTGGCCAACCAGGCGCAGCCGACGCTCGTGCTGCGTTATTCGCTGCTTACGGGAGGGATAGAGGAGCGGATTCCGATAGACTTCGCGACGTTCCTCTCCGACATATGCTACGACTCGGCGGCCGATGCGCTTTGGATACTCGACAGCAAGCAGAAGCGCATAAGCGTGTGCACGACCAAGGGCGTCGTGCAGCGAACCTACGCCATAGATTTCGTGGCGAAGGCCGAAGCCATGGCGCTCGACCGCAAACAAGGCGTCGTGTGGCTCGGGTGCGACGAGAGCGGCCGCCTGTATCGCGTAAGGATGACAATCTGATTTTTGCCGGTGCCGGGAGATGCCCGGCTGCGGTGTTTTACCGACTTGTGAACCGAAAACAATCTGAGAATGGAACAAAACAACAATGTCGCTGCGGGGTTCGATGCGCTCGACATGAACAACTATAAAATCGAAAAACTCCCTAAAATGCAGAAGTCGGGCTTCGAACGCCTGCTGCAACGCATCGGCGGGCCGCTCGCAATAGCGGTTTTCGTGCTGATATATTGGCTGTGCGACTTCTCCTTCATCGAGCATATCGACCCGTCCGCTTTGGGCAAATCGGCTCTGACGCGGCTCTCCGAGGTGGGCGATGCGGGATTCATCCGCATAAACTACGCGATGATGGCCATCTTCGTGGCGGCAATCGTGCTGTGGATTACCGAGGCCATACCCAACTATCTGACCTCGCTCATCGTGATACTGACGATAGTGCTGACGGGCGTAACGACCGACAAGGCGGCCTATGCCCAGCTGGGACACCCCGTCATGTGGCTCAACATACTGTCGTTCGTGCTGGCGAGCATGCTCGTCAAGACGCAGGTGGCCAAGCGCTTCGCGCTGTGGTTCGTCATACGCTTCGGCCGCAGTGCCGCAGGTGTGATGTTCAGCTTCATCGTTTTCAACGTCGTA
>CAMWIG010000204.1 GCA_947174295.1 uncultured Alistipes sp.
TTAGCCTGCTATTTTGGCGGTGCTTGCTTTGTTCTTTACTAAGTCTTCCTCCGGGGGGTCTTGGCGGTGGGGGGCCGAGGCCCATTACGCCTTGAGCGCCTCGACGTCGGCCGACGCCTTGTCGAGCACCGTCTCCTCGGCCGATACGGTCAGATGCGGTGCGGCCAGCTCGCCCCATCCCTTGTCGGGGTACGTGTCGGTCTTGTCGTCGCTGCACGATGCGGCGGCAAGTGCGACGAGCGTCGCGGCAGCGTATTTCCATGAGTTTTTCATAATTCGGTAGGTTTTAGATTATAAAAGTTTTCGTCGTTTTTCTCATGCGAATATAGACGACAAAAAGGTCATATCAATAAAAAGCGATGCTGCGTACTATGATTTGACGAAAAAGTATCATAGGTCTGTCGCAGTGTCATGGCCGACGATGCCGCGAGCCGTGCCATTTCGTTAAGCCGAGCGCAGAGACGGACGGTGTTCGGACTATGCCGAGGCAAGAAACCGAAAGCCGGGAAGCCGACGTTTGCGGCAGGCCGGACGCATGGTCCGCCGCTGCTCGGATGCGCCGTGCAGAGAGAGCGAGTGCGCAAAGGGCCGAGGTTAAAATAATGCCATATCATCCAATCATGATACTATTCGGTCATTATGGCCGAGGTGCGTTGCATAATGTTTTCCGAAGCTCTATTTTTACCCTCGGAATGCGGTTCCGGACCCGTTCCGCACGATAAACGAATCTAAGTCCGACATTATTATGAAGAACCTGTTTTTAGCTCTTGCCCTACTTCTCGGCGCATGGCCGCTTGCGGCGGCGAACCGCAGTCGAGCCTACGCCGTGACATCGCCCGACGGCAGCATCGCCGTGACGCTCCGCACGGGCGGCGGACTCTCCTACGAACTATCGGTCGACGGCGTGGAGGTCATATCCCGCACCCCCGTTGCCATGACCCTCGCCGACGGTACGGTCTGGGGCGGCGATGCCGCACCGTGCCGCGTCCGCCGCGGAAGCGTCGATTCGTCGTTCGCCGCACCGCTGCATATCCGCTCGCAGGTCGAGGAACGCTACTCGTGGCTGCGCGCCGATTTCGGCGCCGGATTCGCCGTCGAGGTCAGGGCCTACGACGACGGTGCGGCCTACCGTTTCGTCTCGACCGCCGACCGTGAGCTGCGCATAGCCTCCGAGACGGCCGGCGCACGCTTTCCCGGCGACTGGACGTGCCGCATACCGTATGTTCGCGACTGCGACGGGGAGGAGATAGTTCCGTTCGGCCGGCAGTTCAAGACTTCGTTCGAAAATCTCTATACCGTGGCCCGGCTGTCAGAGCTCGACCCGTCGCGTTTGGCATTTCTGCCCGCAGCCGTCGAGACCGACCGCGGTGTCGCGCTGTGCTTCGCCGAATCGGATTTGCGCTCCTATCCCGGCATGTATCTCAACAATCCCGACGGCGGCACGGCTCTTCGCGGAGTCTTCGCCCCCTATCCGGCGCGCACGCACGACGGCGGACACGACGGACTGCAAAACATCGTCGACGAGTACTCCGACTTCATCGCCGTGGCTGCGCCCCGGGCGTCGTTTCCGTGGCGCGCGGTTCTCATCGCCCGGCGCGACTGCGAGCTGCTGGGCAACGACCTGGTGGTGCGTCTGGCCGCGCCGTCGCGCATAGCCGACACGTCGTGGATACGTCCGGGCAAGGCTGCGTGGGAGTGGTGGAACGACTGGGGTCTCTACGGCGTCGACTTCGAAGCCGGAATCAACACTCCGACATACAAGCACTACATCGACTTCGCCGCCCGCAACGGCGTGGAGTACATGGTCATCGACGACGGCTGGTCGAAGTGCAAGACCGACCTCTTGCAGGGCGCATGCGATGCAATCGACCTCGCCGAAATCGTCCGCTACGGCGAACAGCACGGCGTGGGCGTCATCCTCTGGGCGGGCTACCGCGCTTTCGACCGCGACATGGAGGAGGTCTGCCGCCGCTATTCGGCCATGGGTGTCAAGGGCTTCAAAGTCGACTTCATGGACCGCGACGACCAGCTCATCGCCGAGTTCCTCTACCGCGGCGCCGAGACTGCCGCGGCGCACGGGCTGCTGCTCGACTATCACGGCGTCTACAAGCCGGCAGGCTTGCAGCGCACGTGGCCCAATGTCGTCAACTTCGAGGGCGTGCACGGGCTGGAACAGATGAAGTGGTCGCCGGAGGAGGTCGACCAGATTACATACGACGTCACCATGCCCTTCATCCGCATGGCTGCCGGGCCGGTCGACTACACGCAGGGCGCCATGGACAATGCCGCCGCCGGTAACTTCGCACCGCGCCGTGCCGAGCCGATGAGCCAGGGCACGCGATGCCGTCAGATTGCCGAGTACGTCGTCTTCCACGCTCCGCTGGCAATGCTGTGCGACTCGCCGTCAAACTACGACCGCGAGCAGGAGTGCACGTCGTTCATATGCGGCATCCCGACCGTATGGGACCAGACCGTGCCCGTCGACGGACGCATGGGCGAATATGTCGTCGTGGCGCGCCGTTCGGGCGAAGTGTGGTACGTCGGCGGGCTGACGGGCCGCGAGGGCCGCCGCGTGACGGTCGACCTCGGTTTTCTGGGCGAAGGCGAGTTCCGCATCGAACTGTTCCGCGACGGAGCCAATGCCGCCAGGTACGGCCGCGACTACCGCCGCGAGGTGCTGCACATCGGTGCGTCGCGCACGCTTGCGGTCGACATGGCGCCGGGCGGAGGCTTCGCCGCGAGAATCGTGAAAGAGTAAAATAATAGAACCATTCCCTACGTTATTATGATGAATTTCGATTTCGAAAAAAGTCTGGCGTCGCTGCGGTCGGCACACGAAGAGCTGCTCGGCCGCCCGAACAGCCCGGCAGAGACCAACGGCGTGTGGACACGCTACCGCAATCCGATTCTGACGGCTGCACATACGCCGCTATTGTGGCGATACGACATCGACCCGACTGCTAACCCCTATTTGCTCGAACGTTTCGGGATAAACGGAACGTTCAATGCCGGAGCCATAAAGTTCCGCGGCCGCTACATTCTGGCGGTGCGTGTCGAGGGCAGCGACCGCAAGTCGTTTTTCGCCCTCGCCGAGAGCGACAACGGAGTGGACGGATTCCGCTTCCGCGAGCGTCCGATTCGCATACCGCGCCTGAACGACGAGGAGACCAACTTCTACGACATGCGCCTTACGGCCCATGAGGACGGTTGGATTTACGGCATCTTCTGCGTCGAGCGGCTCGACCCGTCGGCAGCGCCGGGCGATCTGTCGTCGGCAGTGGCTTCGGCGGGAGTGGTTCGCACGCGCGACCTCGAAGAGTGGGAGCGCCTGCCCGATATCGAGGCGCCGACGCAGCAGCGCAACGTGGTGCTGCACCCCGAGTTCGTCGACGGACGCTACGCCCTCTACACCCGTCCGCAGGAGGGCTTCATCGACACCGGGTCGCGCGGCGGCGGCATCGGGTGGGCTTTGGTCGACGACATGGCGCATGCCGTCATCCGCGAGGAGCGCATCATCGACCGCCGGGCATACCACACCGTCAAGGAGGTGAAGAACGGCGAGGGTCCGCATCCGATTCGCACCCCGCGCGGATGGCTGCATCTGGCGCACGGCGTCAGAGCGTGCGCAGCGGGTCTGCGCTACGTGCTCTACATGTACGTGACGGCGCTCGACGACCCTGCGCGAACGATAGCCTCGCCGGCCGGTTACGTTCTCGCTCCCGAGAACGGCGAGCGCGTGGGCGACGTGTCGAACGTGCTCTTCGCCAACGGCTGGATTGCCGACGACGACGGCCGTGTGCTGCTCTACTACGC
>CAMWIG010000205.1 GCA_947174295.1 uncultured Alistipes sp.
CAAATACGAGATGCTGGGCTGGGCGATGCCCCGTTTCAAGAAGTTCTCCGTGTCGAGCTCATACTTCTCGTGGCTCTGCCCGAAGAGAGAGTACAAGCTCGATACCAATCTCAACGGCGGCGAGCGTCCGTTCATCGTGACGGGTCTCTACGAACAGTACCTGCCGATGGACATCTATCCGATGTACCTGCTCAAAGCGTGTCTGGCGGGCGACATCGACAAAATGGAGAATCTGGGCATCTACGAGGTCACGGAGGAGGATTTCGCGCTGTGCGAGTTCGTCGACCCGTCGAAGACAGAGATGCAGCAGATTATCCGCGACGGTATTAACTTAATGATTAAGGAGGCTTAACGATGAGCGGATTACGTAATATTGTTGACAAACTGAAACCGACTTTCTCCGAGGGAGGCAAGCTGAGTTTCCTCTCCTCGACGTTCGATGCGTTCGAGACATTCCTCTTCGTGCCCAATACGACCACGTCGAAAGGCGCGCACATTCGCGACTGCAACGACTCGAAGCGCACGATGAGCGTCGTCATTGTCGCTCTGCTGCCGGCGTTCCTGTTCGGCTGCTACAACACCGGTTCGCTGGTCGGTCTCGAAGGTCTGACGGCTTTCTTCTACGGTCTGGTGCGTATCCTCCCGATGGTGTGCGTATCCTACATCGTGGGTCTTGCCATCGAGTTCTATTTCGCGCAGGTTCGCGGCCACGAGGTCAACGAGGGCTTCCTCGTCTCGGGTCTTCTGATACCTATGATTATGCCGGTTTCGACTCCGCTGTGGATGGTCGGTCTCGGCACCGCTTTCGCCGTCGTATTCGGCAAGGAGGTTTTCGGCGGTACGGGTATGAACGTCTTCAATCCTGCGCTTCTTGCGCGTGCGTTCGTCTTCTTCGCCTACACTCCGTCGATGTCGGGTGAGAAGGTGTGGTACTCCGACTGGACTATGATGGGCGCTCAGGTCGACGGCGTGTCGGGTGCTACGGCTCTCGACCAGCTCGCGACGGGCGGTCAGATGCAGTGGTCGGCCCTCGATGCCTTCCTGGGCTTCATTCCCGGTTCGTTCGGCGAGACCTCGACGCTGGCAATCCTCATCGGTGCCGTCATTCTGCTCTTCACGGGCATCGCGTCGTGGCGCACGATGGTGTCGGTGTTCGTCGGCGGTCTGGCCATGGGCTATCTGTTCCAGGCTGCGGGCGTTACGACCTATCCGGCATGGTACCACCTCATCGTCGGCGGTTTCGCCTTCGGTGCCGTGTTCATGGCTACCGACCCCGTGACGTCGGCTCAGACCGATACGGGCAAGTATGTCGTCGGACTCATGACGGGTGCTCTGGCCGTGCTGATTCGCGTGGTGAACCCCGCATATCCCGAGGGTATGATGCTTTCGATTCTCTTCATGAACGCGCTGGCTCCGCTGGTCGACTACTTCGTCGTCGAGGCGAGCATCTCGCGCCGCAAGAACCGTGTTAAAACCGTAAAATAAGAGGAGGAGACACAATGAATAAAAACAGCAATACATATATCATCGTCTATTCGGTAGTGATGGTCGTCGTCGTGGCTCTTCTGCTCTCCGTAACGGCGCTGTCGTTGCAGAGCCGTCAGAACGCCAACAAGCTCAACGAGAAGAAGAACGCCATTCTGGCGTCGTTGTCGGCGTCGGACAAGAACTACGACGAGTACATCACGGCCTATGCCGTGAATGCCGACGGCGAAAAGGTCGAGGCCGACGTGTTCGCCCAGATGGAAGACCTCAAAGGTTCGTTCGAGGAGGGTATCTTCCCCGTGTTCGAGGCTCAGGACGGCCGTGTGGTCGTTCCCGTCACCGGCTCGGGACTCTGGGGCCCGATTTGGGGCTACGTGGCGCTCGACAGCGACATGAACACCATCGTGGGTGCCATTTTCGACCACTCGGGCGAGACTCCTGGCCTCGGTGCCGAAATCGCTACGGCGAAGCATCAGGCCCAGTACGTGGGCAAGCAGATTTTCGAGGGCGACGAGTTCGTCTCCGTGAAGCTCCGCAAGGGCGGCGCCTCGCAGGCCAACTTCGCGCACGAGGTCGACGCCATCTCGGGCGGTACGAAGACCTCGGACGGCGTGTCGAACATGCTCGCCGACAGCTTCCGCAACTATCTGCCGTTCTTCGCAGGCCGCCGTGCCGCAGCTGCGCAGGATGCCGCTGCCGAAGTTGAAGTGTCTAACGAAGTAAACAACGAAAGCAATGAGTAAGAACGAAAAAGAGCCGATTTTTTCGGCCAAGAACTTGAAGTACCTGACGAGTCCGTTCTCTGCGAACAACCCCGTCATCGTGCAGATTCTGGGTATCTGCTCGGCGCTTGCGGTCACCGTGCAGCTCAAACCTGCAATCGTCATGGCGCTGTCGGTAGCCGTCGTGTGCGGTTTCGCCAATCTCGTCATGTCGCTGCTGCGCAACGGCGTGCCGTCGCGCATCCGCATCATCGTGCAGCTCGTGGTCATCGCGACGCTCGTAATCCTCGTCGACCAGGTGTTGAAGGCGTTCGTCTACGACGTCTCGAAGCAGTTGTCGGTCTACGTGGGTCTCATCATCACCAACTGTATCGTCATGGGCCGAGTCGAGGCTTTCGCACTCGGCAGCAAGCCGTGGCCGTCGTTCCTCGACGGTATCGGCAACGGTCTGGGCTACGGTCTGATTCTGGTCATCGTGGCGTTCTTCCGCGAACTGTTCGGTGCGGGTACGCTGCTTGGTTTCCGCATCATTCCCGAGAGCATCTACGCATCCGAGGGAGGTTTCTACTCCAACTGCGGAATCATGCTCTTCCCGCCGATGGCGCTCATCATCGTGGGCTGCATCATCTGGGCGCACCGTTCGTGGCACAAGGATTTACAGGAAAAATAGGAGGTTAGCGTATGGAATCATTAAATATCTTTATCAAGTCGATTTTCATCGACAACATGGTCTTCGCCTTCTTCTTCGGCATGTGCTCCTACATCGCCGTTTCGAAGAGCGTAAAGACTGCGCTGGGCCTCGGTGCCGCCGTTACGTTCGTGATGGTCATGACCGTGCCTTTGAACTATCTGCTCTATACCTACGTGCTTAAAGCCGGCGCTCTGTCGTGGGCCGGCTGCCCCGAGGTCGATCTGAGCTTCCTGTCGTTCATCGTCTTCATCGCCACCATTGCGGCCTTCACGCAGCTTGTGGAGATGATTGTCGAGAAGTTCTCGCCTGCACTCTACGGCCAGCTGGGTATCTTCCTTCCGCTGATTGCCGTGAACTGCGCCATCATGGGCGGTTCGCTCTTCATGCAGCAGAAGGTCGATGCGCTGGAACTCACCTCGTGCTGGCAGACCGTCGTCTACGGCTTCGGCTCGGGTCTGGGCTGGTGGCTGGCAATCGTCATGATGGCCGCCATTCGTGAGAAGACCACGTATTCGCATATCCCCGCCGCACTGAAAGGCCCGGGCATTGCGTTTATCATCACTGGTCTGATGGGTATCGCGTTCATGATATTCTCCGGCATTCAGTTCTAACCCTAAAACGCAGATACAGAAAATGGAATTGACAATTATAGTTGCAATCGTGGCCTTTCTGGCGGTAATCCTCCTTCTGGTGGCACTGCTGCTTGTAGCGAAGGCCAAACTCACCACGTCGGGTGCCGTTACCATCGACATCAACGACGGTGAGAAGGTTCTGACCACCGAGAGCGGATCGACGCTTCTCGCTACTCTTGCCAACAACAACGTGTTCCTTCCGTCGGCCTGCGGCGGCGGCGGCTCGTGCGGCATGTGCAAGTGCCAGGTGCTCGAAGGCGGCGGCGACATCCTGCCGA
>CAMWIG010000206.1 GCA_947174295.1 uncultured Alistipes sp.
GGCATCGTCGGCGGCCTCAGCGTAGTTGTGCATAAGCAGATTGGCGCGGGCGCGAAGACCGTAGGCGACTTCGAGGCTCACGTAGCGCTTGTCGGGACGCACGCGGCGCGTGGCGCTCAGGAAGTCGATGGCGTCGTCGAGGTCGTCGATGATGTGGCCGTAGATGGTCTCCACCGTTTGGCGCGGGTTGTTCGTAAGGTCGACGGTCGTCTCGTCGATCCAGGGCACGCACTTGTCATCCTGATGGCCGTCATAGGTGAACTGGAAGTACTGCGCGAGGTTCATGTAGCAGAACGCGCGGGTGGCCAGCGCCTGAGCGAGGAAATATTTGGCATCCGAAATCTCGGCTGCATCCTCGGCACCCTCGTATGCCTGATTGATGCGCTTGATGGCATCGTTGGCGGCATAGATGGTGTTGTAGAGCGTCTTCCAGATGATTGTCAGGTTGGCGCTGCCCTGCGAACGGTCGGTGTAATCCGACGCCGATGCGAACCAGTTGTAACCCGTATTGGGCGAGGTCAGATCCTGGCCCGTATGGTCGCCTATAAGGGCGACGGCGGGGAATCCGAAGTCCTGATGATAGCTCGAACCGGCCGCAGCCGTGCGCAGCGACATCGAAGAGAATACGGTGTTCACCGAAGCCTCAACCTTCGATGGCTCGTCGTCCAGTACCTTGTCCTTCTGGGTCGAGGTGACCGTACTGCCCAGCGGCTCGGTATCCATCGAGCATCCCACGGCTAACACGGCCAACGACAGTGCGAGTATTTTGTTTATGCTTTTCATAATTCTTTTCCTGTTTTTAGTTTAGAACGTCAGATTCAGACCGCCCGAGAAGGTGCGGATAGGCGAATATATAGTGCCGGACTCCGAAGCTGCGACGCCCTGACGCGGGTCGAAGCCCTGACGAGCCGAGAAGAGAGCCACGTTGTCGGCTGCGAAGTAGATGCGCAGCTTCGAAAGGCCGATTTTCGACGTCCACTTCTGCGGCAGCGTATAACCGAGCGTGATATTGTTGATGCTCAGGAAGTCGGAGCTTACCAGGAAGCGATCGGAGGTCGAGTTGGTGTAGGCATCCTCGTAGTTCAGACGCGGGATGTCCGTGAGGCTCGTCCACGTGCCGTCGGCATTGCGAACGGAGCTGGTCTCCTGGTTTTTCCACGCTTTGAGGATGTCGGCATGCCAGTTGGTACCCATGTCGTACTCGCTGCCGCCGTGCATGAAGTCCATATAGGTGTAGTCCAGAGCACGGCCGCCCAGCTGGTAGGCGAACGAAATGGAGAAGTCGACGCCGTAGAACTCCATCGAAGTTCCGAAACCGCCGTAGACCTTCGGCATCACGTTGTACTCGCCGCGCGAGGCGTTCGTCTGTGCCAGGGAGTAGGAGGCGGTCTTCACGCTGTACGGATTTCCGTTCTCGTCGAGATAGGGTTTGCCGTTGCCGTCCACGCTCGTCCAGTAGAGCGCCTCGCCGGTCTCGCCGTCGACGCCTGCGTAACGCGGCAGGAAGAGCGTGTACATCGACTTGCCCTCCTCGTAGAGCGACGCGCCCGATATCCAGCGGCCGTTAAGGTCGGGATGGAGCTTGACAATCTTGTTGTTGATGTAGGTCAGGTTGGCATTGATGTTCCAGCGGAAATTCTTCAAGCGGAGCACATCGCCGTTCAAATCGACTTCGACGCCCGAGTTGCGGATCGAGCCGACGTTCATCGGGTAGGACGAGTAGCCGTTCGACGGGGCCACGGGCTTGTAGTAGAGCATGTCCGAAGTCTGGCGCAGGAAGTACTCCACGCTACCCGACAGACGGCCCTTCCAGAAGCTGAATTCGGCGCCGACGTTGAACGAGTTCGACGACTCCCACGTCAGGTCGGGATTGCCCTTGTAGCCCAGCACGCCGTCGGAGAATACGCCGTCGGCACCCGACATGGCGTACTGGTCGAGATAAGCGTAGTAGTTGCCTATCTGGTCGTTGCCGAGCTGACCGAACGAAGCCTTCAATTTCAAGATATCGATCCAGCGCACATTCTCCATGAACGACTCGCGGCTGAGAATCCACGCAGCCGATGCCGACCAGAAGTTACCCCAGCGGTGGTTGGGCGCGAAGCGCGACGAGCCGTCGCGGCGGAACGACACGCTGCCGTAGTATTTCTGGTCGTAGTTGTAGTCGGCACGCACGATGAAGCCCTGGGTGAAGTAGTCGGTCGGGCGCGCACCGTAACCGCGGCGCTCGTCGATGGTGTTGTTCACGTAGGGAACGTCGGGATTATAGAGATTGTAACCGATAGCCTCGACCGACTCGGCCTGCAACATGTAGCCGTCGTAACCAGCCATCAGATTGAGGTTGTGCTTCTCGTTGAATGTCTTCGCGTAGTTGATGAGATACTGGTGGTTGAAGTTGAAATAGTGGGCCACGGAGTTGTCGACGTAACCTCCCGATGCGGCCGGCTGACCGTAGTAGGGATTGGCGAGCATATATGCCCGCGTGTTGTCAATCGCAAGGCCCCAGTTGCCGGTGATGTCGAGTCCGTCCAAAATCGTTACCTTTGCATACCACTTGCCGTTGAATACGTCGGCCAGCGACTGCTCCTTGTCGAGATAGAGCGTACCCAGAGGGTTCGACAGCGACATGAAGTTGCGTTGCAGGCCGTTGACATCGCCGTCGCCGAAGTCGTAGACCGTCAGTCCGTGGCTGTCGACCATGACCTTGCCCGACGCGTCGCGGACATAGAGCGGATAGATGGGCGCAATCTTGTTGGCCATCATGAAGGCGTTGCCCGACGAGTTCGAGGTGGTCTGCTCCGACGGAGCGTTGTAGGCCGTGTAGGCATACGACAGGTTGGCGCCCACTTTGAGCCACTTCTTGGCCTGATAGTCCACCGAGAGACGTGTCGAGAAACGGCTGAAATCCGAGTTGTCGATAAGACCGCCGTCGCTCAGGTAGCCGAACGACGCGTAGTAGTTCAGACGGTCGCGGTCGATAGCGCCCGAGATGGCAACGTTGTACTCCTGACGCAGGTTGTTCTGGTAGGTGGCGTCCTCCCAGTCGTCGGGCGTGAGGTAGAAGCCGCCCTTGGAGTTGGAGTGGAGGTAGCCCAGCGTGGCGTTGGGGTTGAAGCGGCCGTTGATTCCCACGAAGTCCTGACCGTCGGCCAGCGAGAATATGCGGTAGCCGCCCACCACGGAGAAGAGGTTGGCATTGGCGTATGCGTGCGCCTCGGCCGCCGACGCGGGATTCGACGTGTTGTAGAACTCGCCGTTGTAGAGCGAGCGGTACACCTGCTCGTAGTACTGGCGCGGGTCTTTGAGAACGTTGTAGTTCTTCATCATGCGGGTGTTGACGCCCCACTTGGTGTCGACCGAGATTTTGGCTTCGCCGGCCTTACCGCGCTTGGTGGTTATCATGATGACGCCGTTGGCGGCACGCGCACCGTAGAGCGAGGTCGACGCAGCGTCTTTGAGGACGGTCATCGACTCGATGTCGGCGGAGTTGATGGCCGAAATATCGCCGTCATAGGGTATTCCGTCGACTACGTAGAGAGGCGTCGAACCGGCGTTCAGCGAGCCGAAACCGCGAATGCGCACCGACGAGCCCATACCCGGCTGACCGTTGGAGTTGAACGTCTGCACACCCGCCACGGCGCCTGCCAGAGCGTTGGTAACATTCGACACCTGACGTTTTTCGAGCTCCTCGGACTTGACCGTGCCGGCCGAACCGGTGAATGCCTCCTTGGTCGTCTGTCCGAATGCGATGACCACGACGTCGTCGATTGCTTTGATATTTTCGTTCAGAGTGACGTTTATCGAC
>CAMWIG010000207.1 GCA_947174295.1 uncultured Alistipes sp.
AATAAACATCGGACATCACTGACACACAATAGCAGCCATGCGATAAACGCATGGCTGCTATTGTGCATTTGCACGGCCGTTCGTGCGACGAAAAAACGCAGAACAGCCCTCAGGGCCGCTCTGCGTATCGTTCATTCAATCGGCAGTCGGCTACTTCTCTATCAGCGAGATGCTGCGCTGTATGAAGTCCGTCAGATTCTTGCCTTTGAGCATGCCGTTCGAGAGCAGTGCAAGGTCGATTATCTGACGCACGAGCGAGTTTTCGCGACCTATCTCTTTCAGCCGCTCGTTGCGCTCGTCGCGCAGCGTGGTGACCTTCTTCGACAGCTCCTCGCGCATGGTCTTCTCCTCGGCCGAGAGTTCGTCCTCCTTCTTGTCCTTAACGACCTCCTCGAACCGCTTCTCCTCGGCCACCGCTGCGTCGATCTTCTTGGTAGTCGTGCGCAGTTTGTCGCCGTAGCTCTCCTCGACCTTGCCGAGTATGTCGATTACTATCGGATTGTTGCCGTTAACGGCTATCGTGAAGTTGTCGGGCATCTGTCCGTAGAACTGGCTCATTCCGCCGCCGCTCACTGCGGCCATCTCCTTCATGCGGCGCATGAATTCGTTCTGCGTGATTACCACGGGGGCCTCGTCGGGCTGCATGGCCTCGAAAGCTATCTGATAGGTGATTTTCTCGTCCTGCGGCATCTGACTCTCGAACACGGGGCGCAAAATCTCCTGCTGAGCTTCCGAAAGAGTCATCTTTATCGCGTCCTCCTTCTGAATCAGCTTCTCGATTACATCGCTGTCGACGCGCACGAAGCGGCAATCCTTGTTCTTTGTCTCGTACCAGTTCACATAGTGGTTGTCCAGCTGGCCGTTCATCTCCAACACGTCGTAACCCTTGGCGCGGGCCGCTTCGAGGAATGCGTGCTTCTCCACGGGGTCGTCGACATACAGCAGAATGAGGTTGCCGTTCTTGTCGGTCTGGTTGGCCTTCACGGTCTCGGTGTACTCCTTGGGTGTGAAGTATTTGCCCTCGGTATTCTTCCACAGCATGAAATCCACGGCTTTGTCGGCGAACTTCTCGTCGGTGAGTATGCCGTACTGGATGAATACTTTCAAATCGTCCCACTTCGACTCGTATTCGGGGCGCATGGTGTTGAACAGCTCCTGCAAGCGGTCGGCCACCTTGCGGGTGATGTAGCTCGAAATCTTCTTCACGTTCGAATCGCTCTGCAAGTAGCTGCGCGACACGTTGAGCGGAATGTCGGGCGAGTCGATGACGCCGTGCAGCAGCGTGAGGTACTCGGGCACGATGCCGTCAACCTGGTCGGTGACGAAGACCTGGTTGGAGTAGAGCTGTATCTTGTTCTTCTGAATCTCGAAGTTGCTGCGAATCTTCGGGAAATAGAGTATTCCCGTAAGGTTGAACGGATAGTCGATATTCAGATGGATGTAGAACAGCGGGTCGTCGCTCATCGGGTAGAGCTCGCGGTAGAACTCTTTGTACTGCTCCTCGGTAATCTCCGTCGGCTTGCGCGTCCACAGCGGGTCGGTGTCGTTTATGACGTTGTCCTTCTCGGTGTCGACGTACTTTCCGTCCTTCCACTCCTTGACCTTGCCGAACGCGATTGGAATCGGCAGAAAACGGCAGTACTTCTTCAACAGCTCGTCGACCTTGCCCTCCTCGGCATACTCCGCCGTATCCTCGGCCAGATGCAACACGATCGAGGTTCCGCGCGGACGCTCCTCGTCGGTCTCCTCCATCTCGAACTCGGGCGAACCCGTGCAGCTCCAATGCACCGTCTTGCTGCCCTCGCGCCACGAGCGGGTGAAGATGTCGACCTTGTCGGCCACCATGAACGACGAGTAGAAGCCCAGACCGAAGTGGCCGATTATCGCCTGATTCTTGTACTTGGCCATGAACTCCTCGGCACCCGAGAATGCGATCTGGTTGATGTATTTGTCGACCTCCTCGGCTGTCATACCAACTCCGCGGTCGGTCACGGTGAGTGTTTTGGCCTCCTTGTCCACCGACACGTGAATCGTAAGGTCTCCGAGTTCGCCCTTCACTTCGTTCATCGACGAGAGCGTTTTGAGCTTCTGCGTAGCGTCGACGGCATTCGAAATCAGCTCGCGCAGGAAAATCTCGTGATCCGAGTAGAGGAACTTTTTAATTACCGGGAAGATGTTTTCGGTCGTCACCCCGATTTTTCCGTTTTTCATAGTAGTATGCTTTTTTAGTTTGAATCTTTGCCGTACACAGCATGTTCAAACTGTGTGCCATCGGCTTTTTCATGACAGAATGTCAGTTTTCGGCCGCGTCGGAACAAAAAAATCGGACATTTTATGTCCGATTCCTTTTCTCATAGCAGCCGTCACGCCTCCGGTCCGTCGGTCCAGTGTTCCCGCAGCAGGTCGACGAACCACTGCGGAGCGCGGCACGGACGATGGTTGTCGCTGCGGATGAACCCGAGCGTCGTCGAGCCGGTGTTTATCAGACGGCCCGCTTCGTTGAACACCTCGTAGTACCCGGTGAAGCGTGCCATGGGCAGCTCTTTGACCGTGAGCCGCACCGTGAGCTCCTCCTCGAAAAACGCCGGCCACATGTACTTGGAGTGAACGTCGAGTATCGGCATCATCACGCCGCGAGCCTCCATCTCTGCATACGATACGCCGAGCCAGCGCATGAACGACGAGCGAGCCGCTTCGTAGTAACATATGTAGTTCGAGTGGTGGACGAATCCCATCTGGTCGGTCTCCTTGTACCAGACCCTTATCTTCATTTCGTGAGTTATCATAATCTAAAAGTTTATTGTCGTCTTGCCGTCGGCCGCGCCGGCCAGTTCTATGCTGCGGCCGTCGATTCGGGCTTCGGTCGCCGTGCCGCCGACAGTCACACGGTACGTCCCGTCGGGCGGCAGCAGCTTGTGCTCGTCCGCAACGGTCATCCGCCCGCCGGCCACGATGCCCATGACGGTATAGCGGTGCGACAGCAGCCGCGCCGCATGCTCCATGCTGCCCTCTTCGACCAAATGCCGTATGACGGTCGAGCTCACCTTTTCGTCGCCTTCGTCGAACTCGTCTATCTGCATGACCGTAAGCCCCCATTCGTTGCGGACGCGTTGCAGGTATGCGAAATCGCCCTCCTTGCCGTGCCCGAAACGGTGGTTGTAGCCGACGGCCAGATACTCGGCCCCGATGCGTCCGGCGACATACTCCGCAAGAAAGGTGTGCGAATCGAGCCGGCTGAACTCACGGTCGAACGGAATCACTATCGTGTTGTCGGCTCCGGCGCGGCTCAGCAGGTCGAGCTTCTCGTCGAGCGTCGTCAGCAGGCGCACACCCCCGCCGAGCACGAGCCGCGGGTGCGGTTCGAAAGTCATCACCACGCTCTCGCCCCCAGCATCGCGGGCTATGGCCGCCACCCTTTCGAGCAGCATGCGATGCCCTCCGTGCACTCCGTCGAACGACCCGGTCGTCGCGACCGGGTGGCGGAATGCCGGCAGAGAGTCGAATCCGTAGAATACGCGCATGCCGGGAATCAGTTGTTATTGTTATTCTCCTCGTTCTCCTTGACGAAGTAGGCCACCTTTTCGAGCAGGGTCGTGATGTCGTAGTTCTCGACGACGATTCCCTGCGGGAAGTTGAGCGGCATCGAGGTGAAGTTGAGCACACCCTTGATGCCCGCATTGATTATCGGCACGACGAGCGTCGAGGCCACGCGCGTGGGCGACGAGAGAATCACTATGCTTATCTCCTTCTCCTCGACAATCTCCTCGAAGCGGTCCATGTGGTAGCACGG
>CAMWIG010000208.1 GCA_947174295.1 uncultured Alistipes sp.
GCCTTTGAGTATTTTGAACGACCGTTCGAGTTTATCTGTTAAATTTTCAAACATCCCGATTTGAGTTTCGATATTTCGGAGTGCAAATATGCTTATTAAATGGGGAAAATAAAAATGAACCTCTCGATTTTGAGCTCCGTATCCCGAATTTCAGGCCGTCGGCAAAATCCGCCTATGGCCGTTGCAGTCCCGCATATGCCGATTTTGAATTCTCAAAGCAGTCCAGCTTCGTAGTAGACCACTATCTGTTCTATCATGCGGTCTTCGCCTTCGGCGTCGTAGCCGGTTTTCAGGTCGTGCCCGAATACCTTTGCGACCAGCTGCCACACGCCTGCCTCGACCCGCCCGCGAAACTCGCGCACGATTTCGAATGCCGACTGCTCGGTCTCGCGCGAGATGAGTTTGAGCAGCACGCGGCCCTGCGTGCGGGTCATCTTGCGCAGCACGGGCGTGTATTCGCGCTTTATGTCGCGTTCGATGCGGCGGATGTAGGCCTGCTGTTCGCGGCGCGTGTCCATCCGTTTGAGAGTGTCCTCCATGCCGGCCATCTTCTCGCGGGCAGTGACTGCGATGGGGTAGACCTTCTTTACGGCCTCGACCAGACGGCGGTATTTGCGGAAGTCGGCGCGGCGGTTGAATACGGGAATCGGCGCTATGCGTATCAGCGTAATGGAGTCTCCGCCGTCGCAGACTCGCTCTATCGAGGTGTAGCCTCGCTCTCGCTTTGCGCTCTGCGCGGCGGCCGTCAGCGTCAACAGCGACAAAACGATTATGGGAAGCACTTTTTTCATTCCGTGTGAAATGTTATCTTTGCATCGGCGAACAAATATACGTATAAGCGTGTGCAATGCCAAATTTATTTTAGCATCGCCGGTGCGGGTATCTGAGCCGAAGTAATAATTTTAATACACAATATGCCATGTTGAAACCGGGATTATCATGCCAAAGCCGAGCTGCTGTCTCGGAGACGAACATCGCGGCGACGGTCGGGTCGGGCGATTTGCGGGTTTTCGCTACGCCGGCCATGACGGCGCTGATGGAGAATGCCGCCATGCTCGCCGTGGCCGAACACCTGCCCGAGGGTGCGACGACTGTCGGCTCGCGACTCGAAGTCGACCATATCAAACCTTCGCCCGTCGGGGCGGAGATTATCGCCACGGCGGTGCTCACCGAGGTCGACGGCCGCAAGCTGACTTTCAATGTCGGCGCCCGCGACGAAAAGGGAATGATAGGCGAGGGTGTGCACATCCGCTACGTCGTCGACCGCGAACGCTTCCTCTCGAAACTCTGACCGTGCGGCCGTCGGGCGGAGACCGTCCGAAAAGAGCGCAGCCGCCCTCGCGAGGGCGGCTGCATTCATGGTGTCGTTTCGCCGTCTGCCTGCGTATTGTGCCGCGCAAGCAGTGGCAAAGATGAAATCCGAATCTTTTGCGCTCGGAAAGATTCTCCGCTGTGCGTCGCGTCAGTATGCCGTGACTGTTATTTCGTCCACCGTGTTCGGTGCGTCGGGCATCTGCTGACTGCCGGCCGGTATATTGTCGTCGGCAAAAGCGAATGTTATCGGCAGTACGAACTTTACGCTTGCCGGTTTGCCGTCCTGCTCCCCCGGAGTCCATGCCGGCGACATCTTCATGACGCGTACGGCCTCGTCGGAGAGCGATTGGTCGGGCGATTTCAGGATTGCTATATCCTTTACGTTCCCGTCGGAACCTACGACGAACGACACTACGACCAGCCCTTTAATCTTGCGTTCGTAAGCCTCTTTCGGGTAACGTATCCTCATCATTATCCATTGTCTGAATTCCACTAACGAACCGCCGTCGCCGAATGCTGGCATCTTGTCGACGTGCAGGGCGGGTTCTTCCTTGTCTGCGGCGGGAGATTGCGCCGCCCCGGCGTCGGTGCGTGCGACCGTGGCGGCGGGTTCGCCGGCGTCGTATTCCGTGGCGCGGGCCGTGAAGCCGAATGAGGCGAGCAGTACTGCCGCTATGGGCAGCGTGGCGGCGACGCGCAGTGCGGTGCTGCCTGTTTTCTTTGAAGTCATCATTTGAAATCTCTTTTTTGTTAATGAATTGCGAAAGCCGTTGGCTATTTCCGGACTATAACCGAAGGCCTGTTCGAATATCGTTTTTGCGTAGAGTGCCGTGTCGGTGCCCGATTGCAGTACGTCGTTGTCGGCTTCGTACTCCTCGACCTCGACCAGCCGGCGGGCGGCTATCCACACGAACGGATTCCACCATGCGGCGATTCGCAGCAGCTCCATGACGATGCGTTCGCAGGAGTGGCGGTGGCGTATGTGGCTCGACTCGTGCATGACAATCTGCCTCAATGCTTCGCCGTCGGCGTTTGCTCCGACGTATATGGTTCCGAAGAACGAGAACGCCGATATCCGGCTGTCGATGCGAACCGTTCTCACACCGTCGACGCATGTCGTCGTGCCGCTGCGGCGTATGTGCGCTATTCTGAGCAGCTGCATGAGCAGTATCGCCGACATGACGGCGACTCCGCAGCCGTAGAGGACGAGTCCTGCGGCGCGTGCGTCGATGCTGCTGCCTGGCGTTATCGCGGCGGCCGTAATCTCGCCTGCGGTGATTGCCGCGGCTGCCGTTCCGGCCGGAACGGCGTTCCATACGGGAATCGACAGCGCCGGAATTACTGCCGCGAGCGCCATCGCAGCTGGCAGATAGAGCCTGCATGCGAGGAACCGCACACGCCGTTCGAGCAGTATCGAGTATGCCGCAAGCAATATTCCGCTGCATGCGGCCGCTTCGAGCGCATATATTAACAAGTCTCTCATTTCGTGCGCATTTTTTGCATTATATCGAGTATCTCATCCATTTCGTCGGCCGATATCTTCTCGCGCTCCGAGAAGAACGACACCACCTGCGACAGCGACCCTCCGAAATAGTTTTTCAGCAGGTCGCCGAACACGTTTCCCGCATATTGCTCCTTGGCAATCAGAGGGTAGTAGCGATGGCTTTTCCCGCACACATCGTGCGCTACGGCGCCCTTGTTTTCGAGTATCTTTATAAAGGTGGCCACCGTGGTGTACTTGGGCTTGGGTTCGGGCATATCGGCTATAATATCTCCGACGCATGCCTTTTCGAGCCGCCACAGAATCTGCATTATCTCCTCTTCGCCTCGCGTTAGGGTGATGTCTACGGTATCGTTTTTCTTCATCATCTAAAAGTTTAGTACAAAACTATTACTAAAAATTTAGATATGCAAATATTTCTACTAATTTTTTAGATTTAGGCTGGTATTTTTTTAATTCGCGGCAATGAACTATCTTTGTCTTCATGAAAAACATAGTATTCGACCTGGGCAGGGTGGTGTTCTCTCGCGACGCGCGCAAGTGCACCCCCGAATTCATAGAGTTCTTTTCGTTCGTCCGCGACACTCCGATGCCGCACTTCTGGAACGAGTACGACCGCGGTACGCTTTCGTTCGACGAGACGGTCGCGGAGCTTGCGGCCTATCGCGGCGTCGACGAGCCGACGAGCCGCGCCATGATTGCCGACGCGATAGGGTTGCAGGAGGCCATTGCGCCCACCGAGCGTCTTATCGGCGACCTGAAAGCGGCCGGCTACAAACTCTACGTGCTGTCCAACATGTCGCGCGAGTTCATCGACTTTCTGCGACGCATCCCCGTGTACGGAAATTTCGACGGCGAGGTCATTTCGTGCGAGGAGTTCGTTGTGAAGCCGGAGCCGCGCATCTACGAGATTCTGCTGTCGCGCTACGGTCTCGTGCCG
>CAMWIG010000209.1 GCA_947174295.1 uncultured Alistipes sp.
CTGTAGCACTTCGATACCAACGTCCGCCGCCTAGTTACTACGTGGGGCCCCGGCAAAGTCGCCGACGGCCTGAACGATTACAGCGCGCGCATATGGTCGGGACTCGTCCGCGACTACTATCTGCCGCGCTGGGAGAACTATTTCACGGCCTGCAAGAGCGGCGAGACGTTCGATTTCAACGGCTGGGAGTACAAGTTCGCCGAGAAGCGCGGTTTCTCGCCCGCCGACCCGTGCCGCGACATATGCGCCGAGGCGAAGGCGTTCGTAGCTTCGTGCAGCGACATACGCTGCGAGCCCGAAGGAACGCTGCTCGGCTGGACGTCGGCCGATTTGAAGGACGGCAAGACCAAATTCGCGCATTTCGTGATGCCAGAGTGGTTCCCGCGAATCAAGGGAATACGCTTCAAGTATGTTCGCGGCGAGGACACCGTCGTGCTGAAACGGGTACAGATTAATGCCGGCGGCAAGACTCAGGGATTCGCCGATACCGATATCGCGATCGGCCGCGAGAACCCTGTCGCGGAGGTCGAGCTGGATGTCAAGAACCGCGATCGAAAGTTCGAAACCATCTATTGCGACATATTTCTCGAACAAACCAAGGCCGGAGGCGATTCTCATGTGAAGGTAGAGTTGATTCTCTGATAAAAAACGCTATCTTTGCACATATACTAAACAAACAAAGCTATGAGAAACACACTCCTTCTATTGTGCGGAGCCTTAATGCTTGCCGGCTGTTGCGGCCGACCTGGCTCCGATTCCGACTTGCCGGTCTATGCCGACGAATCGCAACCGATTGAAAAACGCGTTGAAGATGCGTTGAAGCGTATGACCGTCGAAGAGAAGGTCGCTGTGTTGCATGCTCAGTCCAAATTCTCGTCCGCAGGTGTACCGCGTCTCGGCATTCCCGAGGTGTGGTGCACCGACGGTCCGCACGGCATCCGCCCCGAGGTCAAGTGGGACGAGTGGGACCAGGCGGAGTGGACGAACGATTCGTGTACGGCATTCCCGGCGCTGACATGTCTGGCTGCGACGTGGAATACCGAGATGTCGGCACTCTACGGCCGCTCGATCGGCGAGGAGGCGCGCTACCGCGAAAAGGACGTACTGCTGGGCCCGGGTGTCAACATCTACCGCAGCCCGCTCAACGGCCGCAACTTCGAGTATATGGGCGAAGATCCGTTCCTCGCTTCGGAGATGGTCGTGCCCTATGTCCGCGAGGTGCAGAAAAACGGCGTCGCCGCCTGCGTGAAGCATTATGCGCTGAACAATCAGGAGACCAATCGTCTGCGTGTGAATGTCGTTGTCGACGACCGCGCGCTGCATGAAATCTATCTGCCGGCGTTCAAGGCCGCCGTCGACGGCGGCGCATGGGCCATTATGGGGTCGTACAACAAGTACCGAAATCAGCACTGCTGCCACAACCGGTATCTGTTGAACGACATTCTCAAACGCGACTGGGGATTCGACGGTGTCGTCATCTCCGACTGGGGCGGCACGCACGATACGCGCCAAGCGGTGGAGTACGGTCTCGACATGGAGTACGGTTCGTGGACCGACGGCCTGCGTTCGGGAACGAGCAATGCCTACGACAACTACTATCTGGCGCACCCCTATCTCGAACTTCTTCGTAACGGCGAAGCCTCGATGGAGGTGCTCGACGACAAGGTGCGCCGCGTGCTGCGTCTGATTTTCCGCACGGCGATGAATACCCGAAAGCCTTTCGGCTCGCTCAACTCTCCGGAGCATCTGGCTGCGGCACGCCGCATCGCCGGCGAGGGTATGGTATTGTTGAAGAACGACGATGCCGTGCTGCCGGTCGACCTCGCGAAGACCGAAAAAATCGCAGTCATCGGTGAAAACGCCATTAAGATGATGACTGTCGGCGGCGGCTCCTCTTCGCTCAAAGCATTGCACGAATGTACGCCTTTGGAGGGTATCGTCGCAGCCGTAGGAGACCGCGCCGAGGTCGTATACGAGCGCGGCTATGTAGGCGATGTTACGGGGGCGTACAACGGTGTTACGACCGGGCGCGACCTCTCAGAGTCGCGGACGGAAGAGCGCCTGATTGCCGATGCCGCGGCTGCTGCGGCCGATGCCGATGTCGTTATATTCGTCGGCGGTCTGAACAAGAGCGAAGGACAGGATTGCGAAGGCGCCGACCGGCGCGCTTACGGCCTGCCCTATGCGCAGGATCGTGTCGTGGAGGCCTTGGCTGCGGCGAATCCCCGTCTGGTCGTCGTGCTGGTTTCGGGCAATGCCGTGGCGATGCCGTGGATAGAGCGTGTGCCTGCGGTGCTGGAAGCATGGTTCTGCGGTTCGGAAGCCGGAAATGCTTTGGCCGACGTGATATTCGGCGATGTGAACCCTTCGGGCAAACTGCCCTTCACGTTCCCCGTTCGTCTCGAAGACAACTCGGCGACGGCTCTCGGCGAGTTCCCGGGCGGTAAGGACGTGGTGTACAACGAGGGCATCTTCGTCGGTTACCGCTGGCACGAGCAGCAGCAGATCGAACCTTTGTTCGCTTTCGGCCACGGTCTGAGCTACACGACGTTCGCCTACGATAACGTGCGTGCGAATCGCGGCTCGATGAGCGACGGCGGCTCGGTGCGTGTTTCGGTCGACGTGACCAATACGGGCGACCGTGCTGGACAGGAGGTCGTGCAGCTCTATATAGGCGATGACGCTTCGTCGCTGCCCCGCCCAGTCAAGGAGCTGAAAGGCTTCGAGAAGATTAGCCTGAATCCCGGCGAGAGCCGCACGGTGACGTTTACCGTCACCGAGGATATGTTGCGCTATTACGACGACTCGAAAGGCCGGTGGGTTGCCGAGAAGGGTTTCTTCACGGCGTATGCGGGCGCTGCGTCCGACGATATTCGCGGAACGGTGCGTTTCGAGTACCGATGAATCGCCGTCGTGCGGATGAATGCTCCCCGGTCCTGAAAGACCGGGGAGTTTTTTTTCGGTGGATAAGCGATATTTTTACGACAGAATGGCCGGAATAAGAAAAAAAACGTATATTTGTAATCAGTTGGTAAATTGGTTGAATCGAGACGAGTGATAGAGTCGGGCCGATATTTGTCAGGGCCCTTGCTTATTGTCGCAATCGAAATCCGCATTGTTAATTTCGTCGTGCTGCGCGACGCTGTATATTGATAAGAAGCATGAACTTCCTTAATCCAAATTTTATAACAATGAAGAGAGAACTTTTTAGCTTGCGCTCGATTTGCGCATTTGCAGTGTCGCTGTTCGCATTCGTTGCGGCAGGCTGCTCGGACAACGGTGATGACCCGGGAATCGTGACGTCGTCGTTCGTAATCAAGGGGGCTGACAGCTCGGTAGTGGAATTCGCTCCCGGTGAGAGCCGCACATATCGGGTGGAGGCTGAAAACATAGTCAGAACCTCCATCTCCCAGCCGGCAGGCTGGACGGCCGATTACGACGGGGAGTCGCTTGTCATAGTCGCACCGCAGACGAGCACAGCGGTCGCGGCCATGGGCGACGTGGTAATCAAGTATGTAGGCGCCGACGATGTCTCGGGGCAGGTTGCGGTGCATGTAAAGGTCGATTTCGGCACTACCCCCCCCCAGCCGACCGGTGCGTTAGAGATTCTGACGGGGGTCAACGGCAGCGATATAGAATTCGTCGTTACGCCCGAGGCCCGCCCCAGACTGTATCAGGTTGCCTTCGACTCGAAAACCA
>CAMWIG010000210.1 GCA_947174295.1 uncultured Alistipes sp.
CTACGGTCTTGCCGGCATACTCGTAGAAGTTGCCTTCGGGAGTGGGGTCGGAACCTTCGTTCGAGCCGAACGAGGTCTGCACGTAGGCGCTGAATTTAAGGCCGGAAGCCTCTACGACGAAGTCGCACTTCACGGAGAGGAGCTCGTCCTTCTGCGATACGGCGAGCGTGCCCTCCGAGACGGTCTTGTCGTAACCGTTGATGGAGAAGCCCCACTGCTCGCCGAATTCGGGCAGCAGGCTCAGGAACTGCGTAACGTCGTCCTCGCCGATAGCCGTCCAGTCGGCCTGGCCGCCGATGAGCGACGACGGGAATATGATTTGAGTCATGTCGGCTGCGCCGCCGAACTCGTAAGCCTCGGTCAGACCCTTCTCGGCCGAGAAGAAGACATAGACGTTGCCATCCAACTCCATGGCCAGAACGGAGCCCATCTCCACTTCATCGCCGTCGTCGAATACCCACGTGTTGGCCGTCTGGCCTACGGGGTCCTGCGGCTCGTCGGGACCGGGTTTGACGGGGTCGCTGTCGCTACAAGCCGCGAACATGGCCACGCATGCTGCCGCGGCAGTCAGCGAACGAAAGAACTTTTTCATAATCAGAATCGTTTAAAAATTAATATTGAGTGTCATCAATCGGTTTCGCACACGCGCTGCGTGCAGGCGCCGGCATGGTGCGACCCTGCTGCGGGCCGCACCATGCCGTGCGTCAGAACTTGTAGGTATACACCTCGATGGGCTCCGTCTGCGAATAGCGGCACGTCACCTTGTGCGGCTCCTTGGCGCAGTCCGTGAGGTCGAGCGTGAACGTGTGGGCAGCGCCCGAACGCTCGACGGTGACCTTGCCGGCGCTGATGCGCGCATACTTCGCGAGGATGTTGTCGGCATAGGAGAGATACCACGTTCCCGACGGGCGCGTGTACTGCCCGGCGACGCCGGGGCGCAGCTTGTAGGGAACGATTTCGGTTCTGTCGATGCCGCCGTCGACACGGTCGGTCATCATGACATACTCGCCGGCCGGGACTCCGTCGGCAACGGCTGCGTCGAACGGAACGAGGAACGTGGTTTTGAGCATGCTGCCCGACGAGGGCCATTCGTTCTCGAAGTCGGCGGCATCGTCGCCCAGCCACAGGTCGAACGCACGGTAGCTGTTGTCCTGCAAGTAGAACAGGTCGCCCTGATCTTTCAGGCGTGCCTTGGTGAAGCCGTCGAGAGTCAGGTCGGCTTCGAGAGTCGTATCCCCGGTGGCCGAGATATCGTCGCTGCGGTCGACGGTCTCGATTTTTCCGGTGTAGGTGAAGTTGTGCTTCATGAACGTGGCGTTGCTGCCGCAGCCGACGACACAGCCGACGACGGTGTAGGTTCCGTCGGCTGCGACGCGCACCTCGAATGCGCCGTAGTTGAGGAGGTCGGGCTCGAAGTCGGTGCGACCCTCGGCCAGTTCGCCGTAGAAGGAGCATTTGGGCACTTCGATGGTGCCCGACGGCAGGTCGACGGACATCATGTATCCCCAGTTGAAGGTGAAGGGGTCGAAGATGTACGACGTCTGCGAAGCGCTGTACCGGCCCGAGGGCACGACGAACGACGTCTCGCCATCCTCGAACGGAGTGGCATTGAAGTTCAGACGCATGAGTTTGCCCGGGCCTATCGGATTGCCGCTCGGGTCGACATCCATGTCGGTGTAGAGCGAGAGCTCGAATTCGCACGATTCGGTAAGGCCGCCCATGCCGTAATAGACCAGGCTGGCGTTGACGAATTCGACAGCTTCGTTGGTCGGGGTCTCCTCCTCGGCGGGAGGGGTCACGGAACCCGAGTCGTCCGAGCAGGCTGCGGAGATGACTCCGAACAGTGCGCACAGAACGGGTATGCCGAGTTTGCGGAATAGTTTCATAAATCGAGATTATTGAGTTATCAAAAATAATATTGTGAACAAAGATATGCAAAATTTTCCTATTTAGGAAATCACGTTCTCCTTGCCCGAAAAAAAGTCTCCCGAATCCGAGCCGGAATTCGGGAGGCCGTTTGCTTGAAGCATGACCGTGAGTCCGGGTCGCGCCGGAGCGTGAGTTTACACGGTCATTATCTCCTTCTCCTTCTTCGCCAGAGAGGCGTCGAGCAGTTTCGAATACTTTTCGAGCAGTTTTTGCGTCTGCGTTTCGCCGTCCTTGGACTCGTCCTCGGGCATGCCCTCCTTCATGGCCTTCTTGAATGCCTCGACGGCATCGCGGCGGGCATTGCGCAGGCTGATGCGGGCCGTCTCGGCCTCGCCGCGCACCTGCTTGACCAAATCCTTGCGTCGCTCCTCGGTGAGGGGCGGGATGGTCAGGCGAATCTGCTCTCCGTTGTTCGAGGGCGTGAGACCGATGTTCGAGTCGAGAATGGCCTTCTCGATCAGACGGATCATGTTCTTGTCCCACGGCTGGATGAGAATGGTCTTCGCATCGGGTACGGTGACGCTCGCAACGCCAGTGACGGGAGTCTGCGAACCGTAATAGTCGACCATCACGCCGTTCAGGGCGTTGGTCGAAGCCTTGCCGGCGCGAACGTTCAAAAGCTCCTCTTCGAGGTGGTCGATGGTCTTCTGCATGCGGTCGGCCGCGTCGTTAAGAATCGTTTTTGTATCCATAGTTATTTCTTGTTGAATTATTGTTTTCTCGCTATTTCGGTCGCGACGGCATCCGCCAGCTCGGCGAACGACGCCGGCGAATAGCCGACCTCGACACGCACGATGCGGCCCTCGCGGTCGATGAGGTAGTTGCGCGGAATGCCCTTCTCGGCATAGAGTGCGAATATCGTCTGTCCGGGGTCCATGGCCATCGGAAAACCGAATCCGCGCAGACGGCGCGTCTCGGCAATCCGCTCGCGGGTGTCGCCGCGCGAAACGGCCAGAAAAACGAAATCCTCGCCTGCGAAACGGTCGATGACATCTCTTTGCACGCACGACAGCTCCCGCATGCAGGGGCCGCACCACGTAGCCCAGAAGTTGAGCAGCACGACCTTGCCGCGCAGCGAAGAGAGCGTCACGCTGCCGCCGTCGAACATCTCGGCCGTGAAATCGGGGGCGAAGTCCCCCTCTCCGACTTTGTCGCCCTCGCGGGCCAGCCGGCGTGCCTGTTCCGCGGCCTGCTCCGGCGCAGCGTCGGCGTCGAGACGCAGAACCGCGGCTCGTGCGCTTGCGGGGCGCTCCTGCTGTTCGACATTATGCGTTGCGCCGGACGTCGAGTCGCTGCGGCCGCATGCCGACGCACCGTCGGGCAACAGCAGCAAAAGCGCCGCACAGGCTGCCAGAAGCACCGCCAGCAGCCAAAGCATGCCGTTTCTCTTCTGTTTGCGACGTGCCATGACTCAGAGTTTTACGAGCGTTCCTATCTTCTCGCCGGCGAGCACGCGGCCCAGATTGCCCGGGGTGTCCATGTCGAACACCACGATTCCGAGTCCGTTTTCGCGGCAGAGCGTGAACGCCGTGAGGTCCATGACCTTCAACTTGCGCTCGTAGACCTCGTCGAATGTAATCTCGTCGAACTTGACGGCCGAAGGGTCTTTCTCCGGGTCGGCCGTGTATACGCCGTCGACGCGTGTGCCCTTCAACATCACGTCGGCCTCGATTTCGATTCCGCGCAACGCCGACGCCGTGTCGGTCGAGAAGTAGGGATTGGACGTTCCGCCGCCGATGATGACTACGAAGACCACCTCAATCTA